>NZ_KQ969284.1:0-264451 GCF_001578675.1 Gordonia sp. QH-12 | reverse complement strand
CTTACACGGAAAAGTTGACAAGCTCGTGGTCGGCGCCGATCGCACCCTCGCCCACCGCGACCGCGGTCGCCGGCAGTACCGGTGGGCGGGTTTGGCCTTGCAGGTCGGTGAATCGTCCGATGCCGGCGGCGCTGACGCGTCGGCGTCGGGCGGCACCGTCACCGAGCCGCAACCCCTGCGCCAAATACTGATGCACCGACAAATACCCGACCTTGCGGTAGGCGCCGCGGTCGGAGACCTCCACCAGCACCGCGGCGTCGACACCGTCGAGACGACGATGCGTACGCTCCAAGGTCTCGACAGTTTCCAACAGGGCGTCTTCGGTCACCGCGGACAGCGGCAGCGACGCGAACTTGGTCGCCGCAGCCTCCAACAGGCGGGCGAGAGCGGCCGGGTCGTCCGGCAGCAGCACTTCTGACGTGACCATCGAACCCACCCCCTCCACCTGAACAGTGTCCGAGAACACTTCTGCTGTGCTTCTATGTTCGAATCATACCGCCGCCCTCTGACAAAACCTCTGGCACAGCCCGCCGAAGCGCCTCGGCGAATCTCACCGCCGACGCCGGCGTCAATCGTGCGTAGCTGACGACGACCCCGTCCACCGACTGCTTGTCTGCCAACGGGTAGTCGGAGACGGCGCGCACCAGCCATCCCGATCGTTCCAGTCGATCACGCACCTGGGCTCCCGGAACGCGGTCGATCACGATCGTCGCGTGCAGCCCGGCGTCGACGCCGATGATCGGCATCTCGGGACAGCGCTCAATCACCGCCGCCGACAACGCATTTCGTCGATCACGATAGGTGCGGGCGACCTTCGCCAGATGCGTCGCGAGGTGGCCGCGGGAGATGAACTCCGCGAGGGTGCCCGCCACCGGCTCCGCCACCGACCACGCACGCTCGGCGTACCTCCGCCCTACGGCGTCGGACAGCACGCCCGGCGGCACCGTCCACGCGACCGCCAACCCGACGGTGAGCGTCTTCGACGCTGTGCCCACATACCCCACGAATTCGCGCGCACCGGGAAGTGCCTGCAGAGCGGGCAGCGGCGGAACGTCGTACCGGAACTCGCCGTCGTAGTCGTCCTCGATGATCACCGAGCCGGTCCGGCGCGCCCACTCCACCAATCGCGCGCGTCGATCCACCGACATCCGGTGGCCGAGCGGATACTGGTGCGCAGGCGTCGTGTACACCAGGCAGCGATCGTCCGGCAGCCGGCCGACACACACGCCGTCCGCGTCCACCTCCACCGGTTCCACCGAGAAACCGACGCGCGCGAGTTCCCGCTGCGCCTCCGCGTATCCGGGCGCTTCGACGAAGGCGCGCCGAATCCCCGAGTCCCACGCCGCCTCGCCGAGCAGTGCGAACCCACATGACGATCCGGGAGTCAGCAGGATCTCTTCGGCGTGCACCCCTCGATGCCTGCGCAGGTGCTCCCCCAGTGCGGCCGTCAGAGCCGTCGTCCCGGCCGTCGACGGCTCGGGCGTCCACGTCGCCGCCCGCACGCAGCTGCGCCACCGACGCGCGTCGATCAGCGAACCGTCCGGCACCCCGGGCCGCAGATCTCCGATGATCCGCGGAACCGCACCCTCCCCACGCACGACGACGGGCGCCGATTCCTCCGTCACATGCGATCTCGCGCCGAGCCGTACCGCCGCGCGCGCACCGGCACGCACCCGTGTGCCCGCACCGGGGATCCCGTCGAGGAAGCCGGCCGCGATCAGTTCGTCGTAGCAACCGGTCACCACCGATCGCGAGCAGCTCAGTTGCCGGGCCAGCACTCGGGTGGACGGCAGCCAGTCGCCCTCGGCGAGCCGGCCGTCGACGATTGCGGCGAGGAGTTCATCCACCAATCGTCTGCTCCGCACCGGCGTGGGCAGACTGATCGGCAGATGGACGTCCCGGGGAGTCCGCGCCACGACGTCACCTCGCCTTCCGGCGACCGACCTCTGACATCCGAGGCCCGACCACCATCGATACTGGTCTCCAGAATTGCTCGATTCTGGATCTTCTCTCAAGTCCAGTATGGCTCTGTACTGGAGTCATGGAGAACTTGACCCGCAAGCGCGACCGCCAGAGCACCGACCGCGACAGCCTCGACCGTCTCCTCGACCAGCAGTGGTGGGGAGTGCTGTCCACGGCCTTCGGTGAGGGAGGCACCGCCGCCGTACGCAGCGTGCCCACCCTGCATGTGCGCGACGGCGACCGCATCCTCCTGCACGGATCCACCGGTGCCGGAGTGATGGGATCACGCCGCCCCGCCGATCAGCGCTCGGCCTTCTGCGTCACCGCGATGGACGCCCTCGTCCTCGCGAACTCGACATTCGACTCCACCGTGCATTTCCGCTCGGCGGTGGTCTACGGCCGACTGGAGAACGCACGGGCCGACGACCGCGCCGAACTGCTGACCCGGTTCACCGACCTACTCACACCCGGCCGGAACGACGAGGTACGTCCGATGACGAAACGGGAGATCGCGGCCACCAATGTGACGGTTCTGCGGATCGAGGAGGGCGAGTGGGTCTACAAGGCGAATGCCGGCGAGGGCGTCGTCCGCCCCGACGACGAGGTCACCGCGTGGTGCGGCGTGATTCCGTTCACCAGCGGCTACGGGGTGCCGCGCGCGGCCGAATGGTCCTCCGACCGTCCGCTGCCGGAGTCGGTGCGCCGGCTGGTCGGAGTGTAGATCCGTGTCTGAGCCGACCGTCCGCGCAGGACGAGCGCGGTGTGCGGCGACCATAGACGCGCCTCGTCGTCCCCTGCCGCCGCCACCGCCCGCTCCGACGCGAACGGCAGGTGCGGAGCCTCTTTGGCGGCCTCCGACAGTCGTGCGCCCTCGTTCACCGGGTCGCCGATCACCGTGAACTCGAACCGCTGAATCGCGCCGACGTTCCCGGCCACCACGGTCCCGAAGCTCACCCCGATACCCGCCTTCAACTCCGGCACGTTGCGGGCGAGACGATCGGCGATCTCGCGCGACGCGGCCAGCGCTGCGCCCGCGGGATCGTCGATCTCCAGGGGCGCGCCGAAGATCGCCAGGACCGCGTCTCCCTCGAACTTGTTCACCAGGCCCCGGTGCGTCTCCACCGCCTCGACAACCTGCTGAAAGAAGCGGTTCAGCACCGCTACCACCTCGGTCGGTGTGTGCTCGGTGGCCAGTGTCGTCGAGCCGATGACGTCGACGAAGATCACCGCGACGGTCCGCTCGGCGCCGCCGAGCTCCGGATCGCTTCGCAGCGCCTGCGCGGCCACGTCGCGGCCGACGTGACGTCCGAAGATGTCGCGCACTCGCTCCTGCTCGCGCAGTCCCGCGACCATGCTGTTGAACCCGAACTGCAGTTCCCCCAGTTCGGAGGCGTCGTAGACGACGAGGTCGACGGCCGGACTGACGTCTCCGCCGCGGACTTTGCTCATTCCGGCCTGAACGTTGCGGATCGGTCCGGTCACATCCCAGGAGAACAGGAACATCGCGAGCAGGCCGACTGCGGCAGCCACCGCCACCAGCACCGTCACCGAAACGAACACGCCGACCAACGACGAGCGACCGCTGGTGGCCGCGAACAGCACCACCATGAACACGCCGCTCAGCGGGACGCCGGTGCCGATGAGCCACGCACTGAGGGCTCGCGACCGGACGGAGCTGCCGCGCACGGAGAAACCCGCCTGCATGAGCTTGGCGTACACCGGCCGCAGCAGCACGTCGACGAAGATGTTGACGATGGCGATCACGACGATGCCACTCATCAGAACGATGAGCACCACTTTCGGGATGAGGATCGGGTCGACCACGCCGTACCAGATACCCAGCATCACCGCGGCACCCACCCACAGGAGTGCCTGGAGCGCAGTCAGCCGACGGCGCGCCCACGCGGTGCGCCGCGCGTCGTCCCGAGTCGGCACTTGGTCGCGCATCGACCACTTGAGTGACCGGACCGTCATCACCGTGCCGACCAGCACGCCCAGTGCCAGCGAACACACGATGTACACCGGCAGGGCCAGGAAGTTGACCCATACGAGATCGCCGCGCAGGAACGAGGGGTCGGGGATACCGACCAGCGCGAGCGAGATCGCCACCACGATCCCGATCAACTGCGCCCCGACGATGGTCGTCGTCAGGAGCAGCTGGATCCGGATGCGCTGCCTGCGCGGCCCCTCATCGACCGCACCGAGCAGCGTCGACCCGTAGTCGCGACTGAGCCCGCGCGGCTCGTTCATCGAGGTCGCCGGTCAGACGAGCTGATGCCGGACGATCGTCTCGTCACGCCCGGGGCCGACGCCGATGCACGAGATGCGCGCACCCGACAGCTCCTCGAGCCGGTGGATGTAGTTCTGCGCATTCTGGGGCAGTTCGTCGAAGGTACGGCAGCCGGAGATGTCTTCCCACCAACCGGGCATCGTCTCGTAGATCGGCTTGGCGTGATGGATGCCGGTCTGTGTCATCGGCCAGTCCTCCACCCGCTCGCCGTCGACCTCGTAGGCCACGCAGATCGGGACCTCTTCCAGACTCGACAGCACGTCGAGCTTGGTGAGGAAGTAGTCGGTGATGCCGTTGACGCGGGTCGCATACCGCGCGATGACGGCGTCGAACCAACCGCAGCGACGGGCACGTCCGGTGGTCACGCCGACCTCGCCGCCGGTCTTGGCCAGGTACTCGCCCCACTCGTCGAAGAGCTCCGTGGGGAACGGGCCCTCACCGACGCGCGTGGTGTACGCCTTCAGAATGCCCAGGACCGTCGTGATCTTGGTGGGCCCGATGCCCGCGCCCACCGACGCGCCGCCGGCGGTCGGATTGGACGACGTCACGTACGGGTAGGTGCCGTGGTCCACGTCGAGCAGCGTGCCCTGCGAACCTTCGAGCAGCACGGTCTCACCGCGTTCGAGCGCCTGGTTCAGCAACAGCTGGGTATCGGCGATCCGGTGCTTGAACCCCTCGGCCAGCTCCAGCGTCTCGTCCACCACCTGCTGCGGGTCGAGACCCTTGCGGTTGTAGATCTTGGTGAGGATCTGATTCTTGATCTCGAGCGCGGCCTCGACCTTCTGCGCGAGGATCTTCTCGTCGAGCACGTCGGCCACGCGGACGCCCACGCGGGCGATCTTGTCCTGGTAGCAGGGCCCGATGCCGCGACCGGTGGTACCGATCTTGCTGTTGCCCAGGAAGCGCTCGGTGACCTTGTCGATGGCGACGTGGTACGGCATCAGCAGATGCGCGTCGGCCGACAGCATCAGCGAAGTCGTGTCGACGCCGCGGTCCTCCAGCCCCTTGAGCTCGGTGAGCAGAACGCTCGGGTCGACGACGACGCCGTTGCCGATGACGTTCTTGACACCGGGCGTCAGAATCCCCGACGGAATCAAGTGCAGCGCGAACTGCTCGCCGTTCGGCAGGACCACAGTGTGTCCCGCGTTGTTTCCGCCCTGGTAGCGCACCACCCACTGCAGCTTCCCGCCCAGCAGATCCGTCGCTTTACCCTTGCCTTCGTCGCCCCACTGGGCGCCGATCAGCACAATCGCAGCCATATCAGGTGCTCCTCCTAACGTGCCCACCCTACTGGGTCGCGGTCGAAATGTTGGTCCCCGCTGCCGTATAGCCTGGGTAGGTGCCCTCTCTGCTGATCACGGTCAGCCCCGGCGACGAAGTACCGTCCGCCCTGACCCGCCGCCTCGCCGGCCTGCTCGACGACCCGTCGGCCGGCTCCGCCGCCACCGCTTCCGCCGGCGCCGCCCCCCGGATCGTGGTGGCCCCCACCGACTCCGATGCGATGGCGCCGGACGCGTTCTTAGCGCGGGTCGTCGCCGCCCTGATGAAGCTCGAACGTCTCGACGTCGAGGTGGCCTACGTCGCACCGCACGTCACCGCCGCTACCGGGAACTACGGTCTACCGCACGGCGATGCCGCGATGCGTCTCGCCGAAACCGGTACGGCGCAGCAGCTTCCACTCATCCGAGACGATGCCGCGACAGTCCTCGTCGGACGGGCACGACATCTGGGGGCAGCGGGCGAGAAGCTGCACGGCGAGTGCATCGCCGACTCGGCGACGATCTTCGACGGCACCGTCCGCGCGGTGGAGATCGAGCCACTGACCGTCGAACCCGGAGTCCGCGGCCGCCGCGCCCGGGCGCTGCCCGGCGGATGGAAGAGCGGCCGGGCGGTTCAGACCGGAGGCACCAACCTCGTGGTCGAGCGCGAAGGCGAACTGACCGACCGCGTCGTGAAGCGATCCACCTTCTATCGGCATCACATCGACTGGAGACTGGTGCGACCGTGACCACCCCGACCACCGCGGCCCTCAAGTCCGTTCGACCCGGACCGGTGTTCCTCGGGCTGTGCGCGGCCTTCGCCGTCGGCGTGTACCTGCTGCTGCGGTCCGGCGCGGAACGCAGCGCCCTCGGCATGTTCGGCGCCCTGCTCTTCGTGCTGAGCGGATGGGTGATCTCGTTGTCTCTGCACGAGTTCGCGCACGCGTTCACCGCCTTCCGCTACGGCGATCGGTCGGCCGAAGTCCGCGGGTATCTGACTCTCGATCCGCGCAAGTACACCCACGCGGGGCTGTCGATCGCCCTGCCGCTGCTGATCGTCGCGCTCGGCGGCATCGGCTTCCCCGGCGGAGCGGTCTACCTCAACACCGCGGCCTTCACCCCCGCGCAGCGCACCAAGGTGTCGCTGGCCGGCCCGGCGACCAACCTGGTCCTCGGACTGGCGCTTCTGGCGGCACTCGCGTCGACCACTCCCACCACCGCGAACCTGAACCTCTGGGCCGCCACCGCCGCACTGGCATTCCTGCAGTTGTCGGCGACGCTGCTCAACATCCTGCCCGTGCCCGGGTTCGACGGTTACGGCGCGCTCGAACCGCATCTGCCTGCGAACGTCCGTCAGGCGGCGGAGAAGATCGCACCCTTCGGCTTCCTGATCCTGTTCCTGCTGCTGTTCATCCCGCAGCTGAACTCCGCGTTCTTCGGCCTCGTCTACCACGCGTTCGAGGCCTTCGGAATCAGCCCGGCGTTCGTCTCGTACGGGATCCGCTTGTTCGCGTTCTGGCTGTAGGCGCTGCTCCGCACTTCGGGTCGAGACGTTCAGTCCGCTCTCACCAGGTGAGACTTTCGCATTGGGAGCGGTCGCCGGGACGTTCCACCTGGACTGTGGCGTGCTCGAGGCCGCGTTCGGCGAAGACCCGCTGCGCGGCAGTGAGCGCGGCACAGTGATCTCCGGTGCTGCTCAGATGCACCGTCGCCACGTCCATGCCGGTCGTCACCGACCACACGTGCAGGTCGTGCACGTCCTGCACCTCGGGCAGGGCGGCGAGGTCGGCACGCAATTCGTCCAGGTCGACGTGGGACGGCGCCTGCTGGTTCAGGATCTTGAGTGCGTCGAGCGCGAGCTTCACCGCGCGCGGCACCACCCACAGGGCGATGAAGACCGCGACGATCAGGTCCGCATATCCCCAGCCGGTGGTCATCGCGACCACACCGGCGATGAGCACCCCGACGCTGCCAACCGCGTCGGCGAGCACTTCCAGGTAGGCCCCGCGAATCGCGAGCGACGTGCCCGAGTCGGCCCGCAACAGGTACATGACGATCACGTTGGCGGCCAGCCCCAGCAGCGCCACCACGATCATCGGCCCGCCGGGCACCTCCGGATTCGTCCCGAGTCGGACGACGGCCTCGTACAGCACGTAGACGCCGACGCCCAGCAGCAGCACGGCGTTGAGGACCGCGGTGAACACCTCCGCGCGGTACCAGCCGAAGCTGCGGCCGTCGGTCACCCGGCCGTGGCGGGCGAGCAACAGTGCCACCAGCCCCATCGTCAGTGCCACCAGATCGGTCGCCATGTGCCCGGCGTCGGCGACGAGGGCGAGCGAGCCGAACAGCAGGCCGGTGACCAGTTCGACGACGAAGAACGTGCCGATCAGGCCCAGCGACACCACCAGCGGCCAGATCCGCCGGTGCCCCGCGTCCGGTCGTGCCAGGTCTGCCGCGGTCGGGCCGTGACTGTGGCCGTGTTCGTGATCAGTACCCATGACCTCAATATATGCGAACTTTCGCATATATGACAAGAGTGCTGCGTCTGGTGATCTCGAGTACTCATTTGTTCAGGTGCAACTGCGCGATGGCGGACGAACGCTTGAGTCCGGCGACCATCAACAGATCCACCAGAAGCGAGCGCAACTCCACCAGCAGCGCGGCCTCCGAGAGGTCCTCGACGTGGTCGGCCAGCGACGTGCGCGCTCTGCGCACCACCGAGCGCACCTCGCGCGCGGCGTCTGCCGGATCCGGCGGCTGACCGGGCTCGGCGAGCATCATCGCGCGCAGGGTCTCGAACAGTCCGCCGATGTCCTCGATGATGTCGATCATCGGCTCTTCCACCGCCACCCCGCGCTGCGTCAGCCCCAGCGCCCGCCGCGTGACCACGCGGAAGTTGCGGACCGCGTTGTCGATCGGATCGGCGGTCGCGGCGATCTTGCGCAAGCGGTCGCGCGAAGCCCAGTACAGCGGTGAGAGGGTCCCGACCTCACGCCCGGCCAGAATGTCGGCCCGGAGGCCGTCGACGGCGGGCTGGGTGCCACGGGCCGCCGCAAGGACCCGATAGACCGCGTCCTCGTCCCGCGCGCGGAGCGCCTCGGCGAGGTCGTGGCTCAGATCGCGCAGCGTGTTGAGAATGCCCGCGGCGTCGCGGCGCGCCCGCCGAGCCGGATTCACCGGCACCAGCGCCCCCACGAGCAGGCCGATACAGCCGCCCACCAGCGCGTCGACCGCACGCTGATAGCTCGCCGCACCGCCGGGCGGCAGCAGTGTCGCGATGAGCACCGCCGACGACGCCGCCTGGGTCGGGAGCATCGGGCCGCCGTCGACGAACACCGCGAGGGCCATCGCCGCCGCGACCACAACCGTGATCTGCCACGCACCGGATCCGATCTGGGTCACCACCAGGTCGCCGACGAGGATCCCGATGGAGACCCCGACGATCAGCTCCGCCGAACGACGCCAGCGGCGGGCCAGCGACAGCCCGAGGGACACCACCGCCGCGATCGGCGCGAAGAACGGCCGAGCGTGGTGAAGTAGGTCGAAGGCCACGAACCAGGCCAGCCCCGCGGCGATGGCGCACTGCGCGATCGGCACCAGCGACAGCCACAGTCTGCGCACCCGAACGCGCAGGACCGACGGCAGTCGCTGCACGCCCTGCGACCCCAGGTCGCGGAACGACGCCTTGGACTCCGGTTCTTCAGCGGCCTCGTGCACTCACACCACGACCGTCGGTGTCAGTCCAGCCCCAGTTCGGCGATCGCGCGGGGATCGCTGTCGTTCAACAGGTCGAGGCACCGCAAGTACTCGTCCTCCTCGCCGACGGCTTGCGCGGCACGTGCCAGCGCCCCCACACAGCGCAGGAAGCCACGGTTCTCCTCATGGCTCCACGGGACGGGACCGAAACCCTTCCAGCCGTTGCGCCGCAGTTGGTCGAGGCCGCGGTGGTAACCGGTGCGAGCGTAGGCGTATGCGGCCACGACCCGTGCGATGTCCGGTTCGGGGCCGTCCAACGCGCCGTCGAGCGCCGCCTCGGCCAGATGGGCCCAGGCGATCGAGGCCGACGGGTGCGCGGCGGCGACGGCCGCAGGATCGGTTCCGTTCAGCAGAGCCGACTCCGCTTCGTCGTCTCCCGGCAGCAGGGTGGGCGGGGGTCCGAGGAGATCTCCAAATGACGTCACGTAATCATTCAATCACCTGAGTGGGACGCTCCGGAGAAGCTCGAGACCGACAGGTCCGATATCCTGACGCTGCGCGTCTAGCAGTACTGTCCCCGACGAACATTGGAAATTGAGCAGATGTCTGATTCGGACAAAGACACTTCGGCTGCCATCGACAAGGTGGTCGGTGCTTTCCGTGCCCAGCGCGAGCAGGGCAAAGCGGATACGAAGGAAACAGACACGAAGGAAACAGACGCACAGATGACTGCAGAGCCGACCCCGGTCAAGAAGCTCGAGGACGCCCCGGCTCCTCAGGGCGGCGGCAATTCCGAGACGCCCACCAAGGCCTTCAAGATTCCGGCTCAGGCCGCCCCGCAGGGAGCGACGCCGCAGGCGGAGGGCGCACTCGTCGAAGAGACCGTTGTCGGAGACGCGCTCTCGGCCGGCGACGCGGCCACCGGTGACGCGGTGGACGCCGGCACCGACGCGAAGGTCGATCTGGTGAAGGCCGATCTGGTGGAGCAGTCCATCGACCTGCCCGCCGACGATCAGTCCGCGACGCCGACGGCCACCGATGACGAGGCGCCCTCCGACACGGATGCAGCCTCGGCCCCGACCGTCGAGGTCGCCGCCCCGGCCGATCAGCCCGTCGAGGTGCCGGCATCGGAGGCGCCGACCACCGAGATGGCGGTGCCCGCGGCTGTCGCAGCCGGAGCCGCAGCAGCCGGTGCCGCCGCACCTGCGGGTCGGCCCGCACAGGCCAAGCCCGCGCCGCAGGTGGTCGCGCCGGCCGAAACGCAGCGCAAGCGCAGCCGTGGCAAGCTGATCGGCCTCCTCGTCGCCGCGGTCATCGTCATCGCGGCGATCGCGGTCGGCCTCTGGTATGCGCTGGTCGGCAGCTCACCGGAGCACAAGGTGGCCGACGCCGCCAAGGACTACCGGAGCGCGATGACCTCGGGTGACCTCGGCAAGCTGCGCGAGGTGACCTGCGGCGCGGATTACGCGTACTACTCCAAGGTCTCCGACGCCGACTTCCAGAAGGCCTTCGAAGCCCAGAAGAACCGCAATGAGCTGATGACCTTCGACGACGTCAAGGCCGTCCAGATCAACGGTGACACCGCACGCGTCGGCGTCGACATGTACCCGAGCAACGATCCTTCGAAGACCGCGCCCGCGCAGATCACGCTTCACCAGATCGACGGTGAATGGAAGGTCTGCCTGAAGCCGTAACGCCCGCGGTCCCGCACTTCACGAGACGGTCCCCCGGAGCATCGCTCCGGGGGACCGTCTCATCTCGTATCGGGCGCGTGCGGCCCGGCCGGTCAGCGGCCGATCGACTTGCCGGACGACCCGAGGTCGTTGCACGCCTCGACCACGCGCTCGGCCATCGAGGCCTCTGCCTTCTTCAGGTAGCTGCGCGGGTCGTAGACCTTCTTGTTGCCGACCTCACCGTCCACCTTGAGCACACCGTCGTAGTTGGTCATCATGTGACCGGCCACCGGGCGGGTGAACGCGTACTGGGTGTCGGTGTCGACGTTCATCTTGATGACGCCGTAGCCGACGGCCTCCTCGATCTCGCTCTTGAGCGAGCCGGAGCCGCCGTGGAAGACGAAGTCGAAGGGCTTGGCCGACGCGTCGAGACCGAGCTTGGCGACCGCGGCGTCCTGGCCCTCCTTGAGGACCTCGGGGCGCAGCTTCACATTGCCCGGCTTGTAGACGCCGTGGACGTTGCCGAACGTGGCGGCGAGCAGGTACTTACCGTTCTCGCCGGTACCGAGCGCGTCGACGGTCTTCTCGAAGTCCTCGACCGAGGTGTAGAGCTTGTCGTTGATGGCGTTCTCGACGCCGTCCTCTTCGCCGCCGACGACGCCGATCTCCACCTCGAGGATGATGTTCGCCTCCTTGGTCTTGGCGAGCAGTTCCTTCGCGATCTCGAGGTTCTCGTCGATCGGGATGGCCGAGCCGTCCCACATATGCGACTGGAACAGCGGGTTCTGCCCCTTCGCGACACGTTCGCGGGAGATCTCGATCAGCGGTCGGACGAAGCCGTCGAGCTTGTCCTTGGGGCAGTGGTCGGTGTGCAGCGCGATGGTGACGTCGTACTTCTCGGCGACGACGTGGGCGAACTCGGCGAGGGCGACGGCACCGGTGACCATGTCCTTGACACCCAGACCCGAACCGAACTCAGCACCGCCGGTCGAGAACTGGATGATGCCGTCGCTGCCGGCATCGGCGAATCCCTTGATGGCCGCGTTGACGGTCTCCGACGAGGTGCAGTTGATGGCAGGGAACGCGTAACCGTCCGCCTTGGCCTTGGCCAGCATCTCGGCGTACTTCTCGGGGGTTGCGATAGGCATTCTCACGTCCTAAGAGAGCCAGTGGATGTTTTCCACTCGATTGTTAGCTGTCCGATCCAGTATGACGGTTGCCTCGCCGGGCCGGGCCGGTCCCCTGCCAAGGACATCGTTAAGGGTTCTCGAAGCGACTGCCGGTAGGATCGGGGCCTGTGATCGACACTCTGCTTGCCGAGACCACGACGAACGTGGCACTGATGCCCGGCTTCATGGATCCGTTCAATCTGATCGGGTACTTCGGAGCGGCCGCATTCTGGGGTCTGCTCCTCGTCATCTTCATCGAGTCGGGCGTCCTGTTCCCGGTGCTGCCGGGCGACTCGCTGCTGTTCGTCGCTGGTCTGATCGCCGCAGGCGAGGCGGGCGAGAACGCAGCCAAGGTCGCCGACTCGGGCCTCACCCTGTGGCCTCTGCTGATCGGCGTCCCGATCGCGGGCATCCTGGGTGGCCAGGTGGGTTACTGGATCGGCCGCTACGCGGGGACGTCGATGTTCAAGCCGGATGCGCGCTTCCTCAAGCAGCGCTACCTCGACGAGGCGCACGAGTTCTTCGAGAAGCACGGACCCATCACCATCTTCCTGGCGCGTTTCGTACCCATCGTGCGTACGTTGGCCCCGATCGTCGCCGGCGCCGCGCGGATGAAGTTCGCCGTCTTCACGATCTACAACGTGGTGGGCGCGATCGTCTGGGGCGCGGGCATCGTCCTGCTCGGCTACTGGCTGGGCCAGTTCGAGATCATCCAGAAGTTCATCGAGCCCATCTTCATCGTGATCGTGCTGATCTCGGTGCTGCCGATGGTCTTCGAGTGGCTGCGCCGCCGCCGGATCCAGAAGAGCGAGAGCCCGGTCGAACTCGACTGATCTCGGCCGAGCCGTGAATCCTGTCGAGTTGGTACCCGTGGCGGGTACCAACTCGACAGGATTCGCAGTGGAACCGAATGGCACTCCGCCGCGTCTAATCAGATGTGGGGGATACAGGGGACGTCGCGGCCTACTTGGCGGCGCACGACGGCGTCATCACGGCAACGCAGGCGATCGAGCTGGGGCTGACCCGCAGGCAGATCCAGGGCAGGATCGAGCGCGGCGAGTGGTCCGCCCTGGCGCGGGGCGTCTACCGATCGGCGGCGAACGACTTCACTGAGGCCGCGATGGTCCGCGCAGCGGTTCTCGCGCACCGCGGCGTCGCCGACCGGACCACCGCCGCGTGGTGGCACGGCATGGTGGATCAGTTGCCGACGCATCTCACCCTCTCGTGCCGGTCGCAGGCGCCTTCCCTCGAGTGGCCGGTCGGCGTCCGTGCCGTGCGCCGCGTGTACCGTCCCGAATCGCTCACCCGGGTCCGCGGGCTGTCGCTGACACACAAGCCGCTGACCGCACTGATGACCGCTGTCGAACTCGCCGAGGGCACCGCATTCCTCGACCGCATGCTGCAGACCCGGCAGGTCCGGCTCGCCGACCTGGAGCGCGCGCTCACCGACCACGCCGGTCTGGTCGGGATCCGCGAAGCCCGCGGGCTCGTCCGCATCGCGGGGTCCGACAGCGAGTCCGAGGCCGAGCGACTCTTCGCACGTTTACTCAGGCAGTGGCGACTCGACGGGTGGGTGCAGCAGTTCCCGACCGGCAGGTGGCGACTCGACTTCGCCTGGCCCGACCACCGGCTGGCCGTCGAGATCTCCGGCTGGAGTTTTCACCGCGATCCACGCCGCCACGGAAACGACCTCGCCAAGGCGAACCACCTTCAGTCACTCGGGTGGCGCGAACTGCAGTTCAACTGGCACATGATCAACGACCGCCCGTCAGACTGCATCCAGCAGGTGATCGACGCGCTGAATCACCCCGGCTGAAGCGCGGATGAACGGCGAACCGGAAGCCGATCACCACGCCTGATCGAGGTCGGCGTGCTGGGCGATCCACGAGTGCATGACGATGCCCGCGGCCCGATCACCACGCCTGATCGAGGTCGGCGTGCTGGGCGATCCACGAGTGCATGACGATGCCCGCGGCGACGCCCGCGTTGATGCTGCGGGTGGACCCGAACTGCGCGATGGAGACCGTGAGATCGGCGCTGTCCTGCGTCTCGTCGCTGACGCCGGGTCCCTCCTGGCCGAACACCAGCACGCACCGCCGCGGGAGTTCGGTGCGTTCCAGCGCCGCCGCGCCGGGTGTGTTGTCGACAGCGACCACCGTCAAATGCTCCGCGCGAGCCCACTCCATGAGGTCGGCGACGGTGGAGTGGTGCCGGAGATGCTGGTAGCGGTCGGTGACCATGGCGCCGCGCCGATTCCAGCGGCGGCGTCCGACGATATGCACCTCGGCCGCGAGGAAGGCGTTCGCGGTCCGCACCACCGTGCCGATGTTGGCGTCGTGTCCCCAGTTCTCGATGGCGATGTGGAACTCGTGGCGACGCGTGTCGAGGTCCGCGACGATCGCCTCGCGGGTCCAATAGCGGTAGGCGTCGACGACGTTGCGCCGATCCCCCTCCGCGAGGAGCGTGCGGTCGTAGCGGGGGTCACCGGGCAGCGGTCCCTCGCATTCCTCGAGCCACGGGCCGACACCGACGGCTGGACCGACACCGGTGACCCACTCGGTGGGCCCGACGGCGTCGTCGGGCCGGTCAGGCAAGGCCGAGGTCGGCCAGCCCGAGGAGCGACCGGTACGGCACACCGAGCGCGGTGATGACATCATCTGCGCCGGTCGCACGATCCACCACGGTCGCGACCCCGACCACCTCGGCACCGGCCTCGCGCGCGGCCTCGACCGCCTGCGACGGCGACGCACCGGTGGTCGACGTGTCTTCGACCACCAGCACGCGACGCCCCGCGATGTCCGGGCCCTCGATCCGTCGCTGCATGCCGTGCGTCTTGGCGGCCTTGCGCACCACGAACGCGTCGACGGCCCGACCGTCGGCGTGCATGATCGACGTCGCGACCGGGTCCGCGCCGAGCGTGAGTCCGCCGACGGAGGCGTAGTCCCAGTCCGCGGTCAGCTCTCGCATCAGCTGACCGATCAGCCGTGAGGCCTCCGAGTGCAGCGTCGCGCGGCGCAGGTCGACGTAGTAGTCGGCTTCCTTGCCCGACGACAGCGTGACCTTGCCGTGCACGACGGCCAGTTCGGTCACCAGTTCGGCGAGGCGGGCGCGCGCGGCGCCGTCGACGGCGGGGGTGGCATCGGATGCCGACATGGGTCACCAGCTCCTAAGAGGGCTTCAAGAGGTCAGGGGTCCGGGCGTGCCGGATCAGCGTTCGCGCGGGTCGTTCAGCGGCGGAAGGTCCGGCGGAGCGAAACGCTCCCGGGACGTGCGGGGATCGGCGACCGGTCGCGGCGCAGGCCGCCGGATCGGCTCGATCCGCGAAGTGCCCGCGGAGTCGGGCGGGCGCGGTGTCGCGTCCAGCCGGGACGGGCGCGGCTCCGGCCGCGGGGCCGGCTGTGATGCCGATGCCTCCATGCGGCGACGACGCTCCTTGTCGCGCAGAGACTCGGTCTTCTCGTCGGCCAGTTCCTCGTTGGTGGGACCGTGCGGATCGCGCGGGTCGGGCGCGTCCTGCGGCACCACGGCGGGCGGCAGTACGCGCAGCAGATCCGCGAAGCGGCGAACGGCGTCGAGTGCGACGTCGAGACGCTCGTCCTCCACTGTCACCGGCATCGCGCCGAGCGCCCAGTTGCCCTCGTTCCACAGGATCTCGACGTAGGCCGGGGTGTCGGTGGCGAGTGTCACCATGCGGCGGTCGCAGATCCGGCGTGCGGCGTCGAGATTGCTCGCGAACATGACGCGCGATCCCATCGCGCCGAGCAGATCCACATCGTCTTCCGCGGGCGCGAGCACATCCTCGTAGCGCAGGTCAACGGTCACCGCCGACGCGGCCGGACGACGCACCGCGACGATGGTCGACGTGTCTTCGAGGTCGAAGACCACGGCTTCGGCACCCTCGTAGACGCCGTAGGCGACATCGCGCACCCGGACGTGCTCCGGCACGTCCATCGCGGCACGATGGAACACGGTGCGAAGCTTGCTGTCGGTCTCGCGGAACTTGAAGGAATGCGTCTCGCCCCACACAGCACGCTGGTGGTGAACCTGTTGCGACCGGTTCCGGTCCAGCCACAACAGGGCGCCCGCACCCAACAGCGCGAGCACCGCAATCACGAAATACACAATGGCCATCGGGCATAGCCTACTATCGAGGGCTCCCTGTGCGCCCGACGACTCGAAGCTGAAGGAGAAAGGCCGACGATGAGGACTGTCAGTCAAGACGTCGTCGACGCTCTGGCAGCCGCTGTCGACGCCGCCGAGGTCGAGGCGCTGACGTGTGCGCTGATCGCCGAGGCGAGCGTCAACCCAGGTGGCAGCGAGGAGTCGACCGTCGCGGTTCTGGCCGATGCGTGCCGCGAAGCGGGGTTCGACGTCGAGGTCTCCGAAGCCGCGCCCGGCCGGCCGAATCTGATCGCGACGGTCAACGGCGACGCCGCCGGCCCGGGTCTGATGTTCCTGGGGCACTCCGACGTCGTTCCGCCCGGGCCCGGCTGGACGGGCGATCCGTTCGTGCCACGTCGTGACGGCGATCTGATCGTCGGACGCGGCGCCACCGACATGAAGGGCGGCATCGCCGCCGTTGTGGCGGCGATGAAGGTCGTCGCGCGTGCCGTCGACGACGGCGTCGAGGTCTCCGGACCGGTCCGCCTGGTGGTGACCGTCGACGAGGAGGAACACGGGGTCGGGGTGAGGCATCTGGTCGCCGATCCGCCTTCCGGCGAGTACCTCGGATGCATCGTCGCCGAGCCCACCCGGCTCGAGGTGGTTCGCGGTTGCCGTGGCGCGTCGTACTTCGATGTGGCCGTGACCGGCCGCGCGGCGCACTCCGGCCGCCCCAGCGACGGCGCGAGCGCGATCCTCGCCGCGGCGAGGGTGATCGAGCTGATCGACGCCGACCAGCGCCGCATGGCCGCGGACCCGGATCCGCTGCTCGGCTACGGAACGTGGAACGTCGGGACCATCGACGGCGGACAGGGCATCTCAGTGGTGGCCCCGACCTGCGCGATGGGCGTCGACCGTCGGCTGATGCCCGGCGAAGACGTCGATGAGATCGGCAGGCGCCTGTCGGAGGAGATCCGCGCCGCGGGCATCGAGTCCGACGGTGTCGCCGTCTCGGTGACTCCGACGATGTATCTGCCCGGCTTCGCCACCCCGGCCGACGATCCGATCGTCGACGCCACCGCGCAGGCCGTCGCCGACTCCGGGGCGCCCACCCGTGTCGGCGGCTGGACCGCCGCGTGCGACGGCGGCTGGATCAGCACCGCCCTCGGCATCCCCACCGTCGTGATGGGGCCCGGCGACATCAACGGGCAGGCGCATCAGCCCGACGAATCGGTGTCGTTGTCCGAACTCGTCACGGCCGCACAGGCGTATGTGCGGGTCACGCTGTCGTTGCTGGCGCGGGTCGGGTGAGGGTTTCGACTCGCTTCGCTCGCTCAACAAGCCTGGAGAAAGCTCGCTCAACCGGCCTGGAGAAAGCTCGCTCAACCGGCCTGGGGAAAGCTCGCTCAACCGGCCTGGGGAAAGCTCGCTCAACAAGCCTGGGGCACCCTCGCACAACAAGCCTGGAGAACGCTCGCTCAACCAGCCTGGAGAACGCTCGCCCAACCGGCCTGGGGCACGCTCGCACGACAGGCCCTTCGGGGATCTACAGCACGTCGCGGACGCGGATCCCGACCGTCGCCGAAGCGCCCCGGCGCAACGACGATCCCCAGATGGTCAGCCGGCCGATGAGCCCGTACTTGCGGATGATCGCGTCGACGGCTCGCTGCCGGTCTACGATCTCGCCGAGCCCGGCCACCTGAGGTCCGCTGGTGCTGCGCCCGCTCGCGTTGCACGCCTGGACCAGCACGTTGTTGTTGCGGCGCAGCCGCTTCACCTTCCACGAATCGCCGACCGTCCACAGCAACATGTCGTCACCGTCGGGCGCCGCCCACAGCGGCGATGCCACGGGAGTGCCGTCCTTCTTGTAGGTGGTCAGCATGACGTACTTGGCGGCGGCGACTTGGGCGACGGTGGCGGTCATGGCACGAGGGTACTGCCGATCTCCGGCCGTCACCGGACGAAGCGATACCCCATTCCCGCCTCGGTGATGAGGTGCTGCGGATGCGACGGATCGGCCTCCAGCTTGCGCCGCAGCGCAGCCAGGTAGACGCGGAGATAGTTGGTCTGGTTCACGTATGTGGGCCCCCACACGGTGGTGAGGATCTCCCGCTGGCTCACCAGATTCGGTTCGCTGCGCACGAGCAGTTCGAGCACACCCCATTCGGTGGGTGTGAGCCGCACGGGCTCACCGTCGCGCAGGACCCGCTTGCCCATGAGATCGACTTCCAGCGCGCCGGCGCGCACCACCGGGCTCTCGGCCGGTGCTCCGGCGACGCTGCCCCGCCTGATCGCCGCGCGCAGACGGGCGAGGAACTCCTCCATGCCGAAGGGTTTGGTCACGTAGTCGTCCGCACCCGCGTCCAGAGCCTGCACCTTGTCGGCGGCGTCGGTGCGCGCCGACAGCACGATCACCGGCACCGACGTCCACCCGCGCAGGCCGGCGAGGACGGTGAACCCATCCATGTCGGGCAGCCCGAGGTCGAGGACCACCACGTCGGGGGTCCGCTTGCTCGCCGCCTCCAGCGCCTGTGCGCCGGTAGCCGCCGTGGTCACGTCGAAGCCCCTGGCGCGCAAGTTGATTCGCAAGGCTCGAAGCAACTGCGGCTCGTCGTCCACCACGAGGACGTGCCCGTGTTCGGCCATCACGCGCCTCCCTCCGGGTCGTCGGCCGGGTCGTGCTCCGCGGGTAGTTCCACGACCATCGTCGTCCCGCCGCCGGGAGTCTGCGCCACCGCCAGCGTTCCTCCGACCGCCGACACGAACCCGCTCGCCACCGACAATCCGAGCCCGACACCCGACGTCTGCCGGTTCTGGTCGCCGTACTGGTGGAACGGAGTGAAGACGCGCGACCGCTCCTCCGCCGGGATACCGGGACCGTGATCGATCACCCGGATTCGGCACCGGCGCTCGTCGGAGTCGTCGGCCGGCACCGACTCGGTGCGGATCTCGATCGCGTCGCCGCCGTGGCGCAGCGCGTTGTCGATCAGATTGGCCAGCGCCCGCTCCAGGAGTCCGGCGTCGGTGACCGCCCAGTCGCATCCGATGTCGACCGTGATCTCCGGAGTCCCCGGCGCCCGACGCGACACGGCGGCGCCCGCGCGGTGGATCACCTCCGGCAAGTAGGTGCGGGTGCGCCGGGGACGGACCACTCCCGCGGCCAGCCGCGACGAGTCGAGCAGGTTGCCCACCAGCGAGGCCAGCTGATCGACGGACTCCTCGATCGTCGCGAGCAGTTCGGCGGTGTCCTCCTCGCTGAACACCACCTCCGGGCTGCGCAGACTCGACGCCGCCGCCTTCGCCGCCGCGAGCGGCGTCCGCAGATCGTGGCTCACCGCGGCCAGCAGCGCGCGCCGCAGCTCATCGGTGCGCGCCAACTCGTCAGCCTCCGCGGCCTCGGCCTCGAGCCGGTCCCGCTCGACCGCCGCGGCCACCTGGCTGGCGACGGCCGCGAGTACCCGCTGGTCGGCGGCTCCCACTTCGGGTCCGCGCAGCAGCAGCTGGTACTCGCCGCCGGCGGCCGGACAGACGGTGTCGGCTTCAGCCGCGGTCAGCGGCGGGTTCTCCCCCACCGAATGCGCGACCGTCTCGGTGCGGTCGTCCTTCCGCGCGACCGCGACCGCGGTCTGCTGGTACGTCTCGCGGACCCGCTGCAGCAGCCCGGAGACCCCCGCCCCGTCGAGGACCGCGCTGGAGAAGAGCGCCAGCAGCTCGGCGTCACGACCTGCGCGCTGTGCCTGCCTGCGTCGGACCGTCGCCGAATCCACCAGTGCCGCAATCGCGACCGCGATGATGAGCATCACCGCGAGGGTGATGATGTTGTCCGGTTCGGCGATGGTGAACGTGAAGGTGGGCGCGGCGAAGAAGTAGTTCAGCAGCAGGCCCGACATCACCGCCGACAGCGCCGCGGGCACCACTCCGCCGAGCAGCGCGACCGCGAGGATCACCACGAAGAACAGTGCGCTCTGACTGGTGAAGCCAAGGTATTCGTTCGTCAGCGCGAGCACCCCGGTGAGTGCGAGCGGCGCGAGCACCGCGAGAATCCAGCTGCCGGGCCGGTGGAATCGCGTGTCGCGGATGTCGAGACGATTCCGCACCGCAGCCTTCTCGTGCGTCACCATGTGGACGTCGATGCGCCCGCTGTCACGCACCACGGCCGCGCCGACGCCCTCGTCGAACAGCCGCCGCCACCGCGACCGCCTCGACGTGCCGAGGACCAACTGCGTCGCGTTCATCGCGCGCGCGAACTCCAGGAGCGTCTCCGGGACGTCGTCACCGACCACCGAATACAGGCGCGCGCCGATGCCCGCCGCCACCTGCCGCAGGCCGCCGACGTCGGCGGCTCCCCGATTCGTCAGACCGTCGCCGCGCACCACGTGCACCACCAGCAACTCGGCGCTCGACCGCGACGCGATCCGCCCGGCCCGGCGGATCAGCCCGGCCGATTCCGGTCCGCCGGTGACCGCCACCACCACCCGTTCGCGCGCCTCCCAGGTCTCGGTGATGGCGTTGGCCGCACGGTAGGCGGCGAGCTTGTCGTCGACGCGATCGGCGAGCCACAGCAGAGCCAGCTCGCGAAGCGCCGTCAGATTGCCCTGCCGGAAGAAGTTGGCGAGGGCGCCGTCGATCCGCCCGGCGTCGTACACCTTGCCCTGGGCGAGTCGCTGCCGCAGCGCACGCGGCTCGATGTCGACGAGCTCGATCTGGTCGGCGCCGCGGACCACCGCGTCGGGCACCGTCTCGCGCTGGGTGACGCCGGTGATGCGGGCGACGACGTCGTTGAGGCTTTCGAAATGCTGGATGTTGACGGTGGACAGCACGTCTATTCCCGCGTCCCGGAGTTCCTCGATGTCCTGCCACCGCTTCTCGTGGCGCATGCCCGGCGCATTGGAATGCGCGAGTTCGTCGACCAGCACCAGTTCCGGCTCACGCGCGAGCACCGCGTCGAGATCCATTTCGAGGAGCACGGTCCCGCGGTATTCGACGGGCACACGATCGATCACTTCCAGCCCGTCCAGCAGTGCCGCCGTCGCCGCTCGCCCGTGGGTTTCGACCACCCCGACCACCACATCGACGCCCTCGTCGGCGAGTGTGCGGGCCCGCGCCAGCATCTCGTACGTCTTGCCGACGCCCGGGGCACAGCCGAGGAATACCTCGAGCTGGCCCCGTGGTTCCTCAGCTGATGGCATGTCGCCGATGCTATCGGCAGGCGGTGCCATGCGGCTCTGTCCCGGCCCGCGTCTCGCGCGCGCTCTGCAGGTCGCGGTTCACCTGTTGGACGTTGACCCGCTCCCGCCCGAGGAAACCCAGCTGGCGGCCCCGGGTGTGGTCGGCGATGATCTCGCGGACCTCCTCCGGCGCCAGACCCGACGCCCGGGCGATCCGCGGCACCTGCAGAGCGGCGTACTCCAGGCTGATGTCGGGGTCGAGTCCCGAGCCCGAGGCGGTGACGGCGTCGGCGGGCACCTGTGACGGCTTCACGCCCTCGCGCTCGGCGATCGCCGCGCGGCGGGCGTCGATGATCTTGACCAGTTCGGGGCTGTTCGGGCCGAGGTTGCTCGCCCCCGACGCCGCCGGATCGCCCGGCGCCATCGGGTCGTCGACGCCGCCGGCGACCCGGTTGTGCAGGAACGGGTCGGGCTGTCCGGGCGCGGGCCGCTGGTCGACGCCGAGCAGGTCGGAGGCTCGGCAACCGTGCACGTCGGACTGGAACGACCCTTCGGCAGCAGTCGTGTGGAATCGCGAGATGCCCCAGACCGCAACGGGGTACAGGCCGCCCACGACGACGGCCAACGCGACCAGAGCGAGCAGCGCCACACCGCTCTGCCGGATCAGGCCGAGCAAGACGTTCTTCATGTCCTCATCCCATCCCCGGCAGCAGCCGGACGAGCAGATCGATCAGCCAGATGCCGATGAACGGCGTCACCACGCCGCCGAGCCCGTAGAGCAGCAGGTTGCGGCGCAGCAGATTGGCCGCGCTCGTCGCCCGATAGCGCACGCCCTTCAGCGACAACGGAATCAGCGCGACGATGATCAGCGCATTGAAGACGACCGCGGAGACGATCGCCGACTGCGCCGAATGCAACCGCATGATGTTGAGTGCGTCGAGCTGCGGGTACACCGTGCTGAACAATGCGGGCAGGATCGCGAAGTACTTCGCGAGATCGTTGGCCAGCGAGAACGTGGTCAGGGCGCCGCGGGTGATCAGCAGTTGTTTTCCGATCGCCACCACCTCGATCAGCTTGGTGGGATCGGAGTCGAGGTCGACCATGTTGCCGGCCTCCTTGGCCGCCATGGTTCCGGTGTTCATCGCCAGCCCCACGTCGGCCTGAGCCAGCGCGGGAGCGTCGTTGGTGCCGTCGCCCGTCATCGCGACCAGTCGGCCTCCCGACTGCTCCTTTCTGATCAGGTCGAGCTTGTCCTCGGGAGTGGCCTGGGCGATGAAGTCGTCGACGCCCGCCTGGTCGGCGATGGCCTTGGCGGTTAGCGGGTTGTCGCCGGTCACCATCACGGTGCGGATACCCATGGCGCGCAACTGCGAGAAGCGCTCGGTCATCCCCGGCTTCACCACGTCCGACAGTTCGATGACACCGAGCACATGCGACCGCAGCCCTCGCCGGATGCCGACCACCAGCGGCGTTCCGCCGCGGGTGGCGATGGTGTCGACGTCGGTGCGCACCTGCGCCGGGAGCTCGCCGACCCACTTCTCGACCGCATCTGCGGCACCCTTGCGGTATTCGCTGAGCCGCCCGTTCTCGTCCACGTCGACGCCGCTCATCCGCGTCTGAGCCGTGAACGGCACCACGGTGATACCCGGATCGGCGCCCGATCTCGCCGCGGCAAGCGAGACCTCGTCGAGCGGGGTCACCTCGTAGCGTTCGATCGCCAAGTCGATGATGCTGCGGCCCTCCGGGGTGTCGTCGGCCAGGCTGCACCGGTACGCGACGCCCGCCAGCTCCACGAGTTCCACTCCGTCTGCCGGATGGAACTCTGTGGCCCGGCGATTGCCGTAGGTGATGGTGCCGGTCTTGTCCATCAGCAGGGTGTCGATGTCGCCCGCCGCCTCCACGGCGCGCCCCGACATGGCCAAGACATTGCGCTGCACCAGCCGGTCCATGCCTGCGATGCCGATGGACGAGAGCAACGCCCCGATCGTCGTCGGAATCAGGCACACCAGGAGTGCGATCAGCTTCACCGGGTCGGCGGCTTGTCCCGCATAGCTCTGCATCGGACCGATCGCGACCACCGCGAGCAGGAAGATGATGGTCAGCGCCGTCAGCAGGATGTCGAGCGCGATCTCGTTGGGAGTCTTCTTGCGCGACGCACCTTCGACGAGCGCGATCATTCTGTCGACGAAGGTGCTGCCCGGCTCGGCCGTGATCTGCACGACGATGCGGTCCGACAGCACGACGGTGCCCCCGGTGACCGCCGACCGGTCGCCGCCGGACTCCCGCACCACCGGCGCGGACTCCCCGGTGATGGCCGACTCGTCGACCGTCGCGATGCCTTCCACCACATCGCCGTCCCCGGCGATGGTCTCGCCCGCCTCGACCACGATCCGCATTCCCGGCTTCAGCTCCGCCCCGGGGATCCGGCTGATGGCGCCGTCGTCGCCGAGAACCCGGGCAACGGTGTCGCGCTTCACCTTCCGCAGGCTGTCGGCCTGCGCTCGGCCGCGCCCCTCGGCGACTGCCTCGGCCAGACCCGCGAAGATCACCGTGAACCACAGCCACACCACCACCGTCCACGCGAACACCGATGGGTAGACGATGGCCAGCACGGTGGTGATCGCCGCACCGAGATACACCACGAACATCACCGGGTTGCGAGCCTGATCGCGCGGGTTGAGCTTGCGCAGCGCCTGGGGCAGCGACGACACGAGCTGCCTCACGTCGAATGCACCGGTCCCCGCCATGCTCGTGTCGTTCGCACTCTCGTCGCTCTGCGTCGCAGTCATCACAGTGCCTCCGCGATCGGTCCCAGCGCCATCGCCGGGAAGAAGGTCAGTCCGGCGACCAGCAGCGTGGTGCCGAGAAGAAGTGAGCCGTAAAGGATTCCGCTGGTGGGCAGCAGCGAGACCGATGTCTCGTTCTGTTTGGGCTTCTGCCTGGCCAGCAGTCCGGCCAATGCGAGCACCAGGACGATCGGCACCAGCCGGCCGAACAGCATGGCCAGCCCCAACGAGATCTGGAACCAGTCGTTGGTGGCGGCGAGTCCGCCGAACGCGCTGCCGTTGTTGTTCGCCGCCGACGCGTATGCGTACATGATCTCGCTGAACCCGTGGATCGCACTGTCACTGCCGCGGGCACCGTCGTTGCCGAGAGCCTCCGGTGTGGATCCGAGAAGAACAGTCACCGCGGACCCCGCGAGCACCAGCGCCGGCATCACCAGTACGTAGAGCGCGGCGACGGTGATCTCCTTCTGACCGATCCGCTTGCCCGCGAACTCCGGCGACCGACCCACCAGCAGGCCGCCGACGAAGACCGTGATGATCGCGAGCACCAGGAGTCCGTAGAGGCCCGAGCCGACGCCTCCGGGGGCGACCTCGCCCAACAGCATGTTCCAGAGCAGCCCTCCGCCCGATGCTGCGGCGAAGCTGTCGTGAGCGGCGTTCACCGCACCCGTCGACGTGCCTGTGGTCGACACCGCGAAGAGAGCGGAGCCCGGAATCCCGAACCGATACTCCTTGCCCTCCAGCATGGCGCCCGCGGCCTGCGACGCGATCCCGTCGGTCCGCGACTCGAAGGTCCAGACCAGCGCCAGCATCGCGCCCCAGATGACGGCCATCACGCCCAGCAGCGTGAGCCCCTGTCGGCGATCACGCACCAGCGTGCCGTAAGTGCGGGTGAGACAGACCGGAATGATCAGGATCGCCAGCACCTGGACCACGTTGGTCAGTGGCGTCGGGTTGGAGAAGGGGTGCGCCGAGTTGGCCCCGTACGTTCCACCGCCGTTGGTGCCGAGAAGCTTGATCGCCTCTTGGGACGCGAAGGGACCCAATGGGACCCGTCCCGCGGTCCCGTCCACAGTGGTGAATTCCGCTGCCGTGTGCCACGACTGGACCGCCCCTTGGAAAACCAGGATCGTCGCCACGAGCAGCGCCAGCGGCAGCAGAATCCGGACGGTGCCCCGCACGAGATCGACCCAGAAGTTGCCGAGCACTCCGTTGCCCCGGCGGCTGACGATGCCCCGGATCAGCGCGATCGCCACGGCCATGCCGACCGCCGCAGACAGGAAGTTCGCAACCGCCAGGCCGAGCATCTGCGACAGGTTGCTGATGACGGTCTCGGGCTCGTACGACTGCCAGTTGGTGTTGGCGACGAACGAGATCGCGGTGTTGAAGGCGACCGCCGGAGACATGCCGGGCTTTCCGTCCGACCACGGGAGATGCCCCTGCAGACGCTGCAACGCGTACAGCACCAGGATCGAGACACCGGAGAATCCGAGGACCGACAGCGCGTAGCCGCGCCAGGTCTGATTCGCCCGCGGATCGACGCCGATCACCCGGTAGAGCAGACGCTCCGGCGGAGAGTCCTTCACGGACTCGTACACCCGCGCCATGTAGTCGCCCAGCGGCACATACACCACCGCGAGCACGACGAGAACAGCTGCCAGCTGCAGAATGCCGGCCGAAAGATCAGTCAATGCCCCGACTCTCTAGAACTTGTCCGGGTACAGCAGCGCTGCCACCAGATATCCGACGACGCCGATTGCGGCGATCAACAGCACCACCGACACCGTGCCAGCCCCGGTCATCGCCCGGTCCCCCGCTCCAGTGCGAACAGCAGTCCAGCGCACGCGGCTATCGCGAGCACGGCGATGCAGACCATTACGACGTCAGCCATCTCCCGGCCTCCTCAATCCGACGGCCCGCCGGTCCGGCGGGCTCGGACCTCACGCTCGTCGCACGAGATGCGCTGCGCCAGATGCCTTAACGCGATCTATACGGCGGCGCCGAGGATCTTGACGGCTCCGTTCACACCGCATGCCCCCACGCTCGGCGATTTGCGCGCGGACCGCCGTCTCCGGTGTAGTTGCATGGTCCAGCTCACCCTGAGGAGTTTCACGTGAAGCGCAGCATCCAGTTGGCCACCGTCGGCGCGACCGCCGCTCTCGCCGCGACCGTCGGGGTCGCATTCGCCCCGGGCGACGCCGCGGCCGGCGTCGTCGGCGGGTACCAGCAGCCGGCATCCGGAGCCGTCTCGATCACCTCCGGGACCAACGAGATCAACGTGATGGTGATCAACCGCAAGGACGCGGACCAGTGCACCGTCACCGCCACCCGGAAGGACGCCAAGACCGGCACCAAGACGTTGACCCGCACCGTGAAGCTCAACGCACTGAACCAGCACACCGGCATCGCGAACTTCGCAGGAATGTTCAACAAGACCGACTACACCGTCTCCGGCACCTGCGTCGGAACCAAGGCGACCGAGCCGTCGGACGAGCCGGGAGACGCGAAGTCCGGAGAAGCGAAGTCCGACGCCGCCGAGACCGGCGAGCAGATCACCACCAACCTCCTCGGCGGGACCAACAAGGTCGTCGTGAAGGTCGACAACTCGGTGAACTCGAACTACGCGCAGTGCTTGCAGATCGTCAAGGGTGTGTCGTGGGATCTCGGCCTCCGCGGCGCACCGCTGGAGACCGTCATGAAGATCGCCACGACCTTCTGCCCGCGGTAGCCGCCGCAGTCACGCGGCTGCCGGCGCCGACGTGAGCGTCCTGCGCGCGTTCGACCGCAACTCCCTTCGCGGCCGGTGCGGCTGGTCGGTGTCCGCAGGCTCACGGAACCAGGGATACCGATCGTGGCCGATGAACACCTCCCACCCCGATTGATGAATCAGCGTGTGGTGCATCCGGCACAGCAGAACGCTGTTGTCGAGCGACGTCTCTCCACCCTGCGACCACGGAATGCAGTGATGCGCATCGGTCCATCCGACGGGCCGGCCGCACCCTGGGAATGCGCACCCTCGATCTCGCACTTCGAGTGCCCTTCTGATCCCCGCCGTGACCAGCCGCTGTTCACGGCCGACGTCCAGCGGCACCGACTCGCCGTCGACCACGATGCGCCGCACCGCCGCATCGCAGAGAACCAGACCCACCGTCGCGGACGACACCGGCCCGGTGTAGCCGAGCGACGAGACCCTCTGCTCCGCCTCCGACCGCCTGCCACTCACACGTTCCTCCGTGCGACTCGGCACGACCAGAGTGACGTGCGGAAGGACGCCGCCGCTCGACGGGCGATCGCGTCCGCTGAGGAAGGAGCGGACTATCTGCCCGAACGCATCTGCACGCCGCCGTCCCACCGCGCGCGGATCGGGTGAGCCGTCCGGCAGCGGCACCGGTCGGCACAACCGATCCAGCGCCGCGCTGAGTTCCTCTCCGGTGAGCACATCCACGTCGAGCGTCGCCGAGATCCGACCGTCGGCCCCGACTGCCAGACTCATCTCATTGAGCTCCGAGTTCTCCGCGACCGGCACCGAGTCCGGATCGGATTCATCGAGTTCCGGAGCCCATTCGAGCGCGAGTTCCCGCGCTCGGCGAGCCACATCCGCCGGAGTCTCCTGCACCGTCAGCCGCCGAGCCAGATCCTCACGCGCCGCGGAGTCGAGCGGGATCCGCTTCTCCACGAACGCGATCCCGCGTCCGACGGCATCGACGTGTTCCACTGAGACCCCGCCTGCGCGCGCCTGCCGCGACAACGACGGGAGCGTCGCCGCGACGCCACCCACCCGAGCGAGACGATGTGCCGCCGCCGGCGAGTGACCGAGTCCTTTCAACAGGTCGACGACCGATCTCACTCGCTTGCGAGTCGGAAGCCCCGATCGCGCGGCAGCCTCCGACACTCCAGCCAACGCCGTCGTCGTCAGATTCAGCAGGCGGGTCAACTCCGCCATCAACACGAGGAGTTCGCGGTCGTCGACGCCGGCGCGAGCCACCGAGTCGATCAGTCGCGCGAGCGAACCTCCCGGCTCGCCTCCCATTGCCGGAGACAACTCGTCCGACAGACGATCGGCGAACTCCTTCACAGCTTCAGTCAGATTCATGATTCCCCCTTTCGCACGGCCTCCCTCGTCGCGATCGAGTCGCAACGCACTGCATCACGCAACAAGCACGCCAGGGTCGCTCAACAGTCACCCCCGAGCCGGGTGCCGGTCCGACGAATCCGGACCGGCACCGACCCCATCTGCACTTTCGATTCTCAAAGAACTCGAAGCGTCCCGAAGAGACCTTCACGCTCGATCTGTGATCTATGCTACATTCGACTTCTAGATAGTACAAGTGTTCGACTCGTCGGGTGGGGGTCTCATCCACGGACTCGTACCCAGGAAGGATTATTCCTAGGCAACTACCGGGCCTGGGCCACGTCAACAGAAGTGGGAAGACTGGATGCAGCGGCCGACAGAGACATACCCATCACATGATCGGCCGAGAATCGACAGAGAGGCGAGCACGTGTCCAACGACATCAAGCACATCAAGTTCCAGAACCCGGACATGTTCTGGGAGATCGCGGCGGACCTCTACTTTCCGCCGTCGTTCGACGAATCCAAGAAGTACCCGACCGTCATCAGCGCGCATCCGATCGGCAGCTGCAAGGAGCAGACAGCGGGCAACATCTACGCCACGCGCCTGGCCGACGAGGGCTACGTGGTCATCGCCTTCGACGCCAGTTTTCAGGGTGAGAGCGGCGGCACCCCACGGCTGATCGAGGATCCGACCCAGCGTGTGGAGGACTTCCGCCGGGTGGTCGACTACCTCACGACGCTCCCCTACGTCGACACCGACCGAATCGGCGCGCTGGGTGTGTGCGGCGGCGGCGGATACGTGCTCGCTTCGGCGCAGAGTGAGAAGCGGATCAAGACAGTCGTCTCGATCACCGGCGTGAACTACGGTCGCATGGTCCGCGAGAACGCGGCGGCAGCCGGCGGCCCGGTGGCCGCGCTCAAGCAGATCGCCGAGCAGCGCACCGCCGAGGCCGCGGGAGCCGAGGGCGCGATCAGTGCTGCTCTGCCGCCATCGGCCGAGGCCGCGCAGCAGATCGGCGACATCGACGTCGTCGAGGCCTACGACTACTACTGCACCCCGCGCGGACAGTCCGCGAACGGCAAGGCGATCTTCGACGTCGCACACGGCGCGTCAGCCATGGTGTGGGACGCCTTCGCCTTCGCCGAGACGCTGCTGACCCAGCCGATCATGGTCGTCGTCGGCGACAAGCCCGGAGCATTCGGCGCCTACCGCGACGGATTCGAGATCAACCGCCGCGCGGCGTCCGAGGTCAAGGAACTGGTGGTGCTCCCCGGCGTCTCGCACTACGACCTGTACGACCAGCCGCGGGGTGCGGGTGCGGCATTGGAGAAGGTCATTCCCTTCCTGGCCGCGAACCTCTGATCCATCCCACACGACGGAGGTCCCGCACTCGAAACCCGAGTGCGGGACCTCTGTGCGATTCCATCGGTACCGCTCAACCGGCGGAACTCAACCGATGAGATTCAACGAGGCTCGGCTCAGCCGACCACGAGGGTCTCACCGTCGCCGCTGACGTCCACCGGGACGGTGTCGCCGTCGCGTACCCTGCCGGCCAGCAACGCCTTCGCGAGCTGGTCGCCGATGGCCTGCTGCACCAGGCGACGCAGCGGACGCGCACCGTAGAGCGGATCGAATCCGCGTTCGGCCAGCCATTCCTTGGCCTTCGGCGTCACCTCCAGTTCGAGACGACGCTGGTGCAGACGCTTGGCCAGGTTGTCGAGCTGGATGTCGACGATCCGGACCAACTGCTCGGGCGAGAGAGAGTCGAAGATGACCACATCGTCGAGCCTGTTGATGAACTCCGGCTTGAACGCCGCGCGGACGGCCGCCATCACCTGATCCTTGTCACCGCCGGCGCCCAGGTTGGACGTCAGGATGAGGATGGTGTTGCGGAAGTCCACCGTGCGTCCCTGACCGTCGGTCAACCGCCCCTCGTCGAGCACCTGCAGCAGCACGTCGAAGACGTCCGGGTGAGCCTTCTCGACCTCGTCGAACAGGACCACCGAGTACGGACGACGACGCACCGCCTCGGTCAGCTGGCCACCGGCTTCGTACCCCACGTACCCGGGAGGCGCACCGACGAGCCGCGCGACGCTGTGCTTCTCGCCGTACTCGCTCATGTCGATCCGGACGATCGCTCGTTCGTCGTCGAACATGAACTCGGCCAGGGCCTTCGCCAGCTCGGTCTTGCCGGTTCCGGTGGGACCGAGGAACAGGAACGAGCCCAGCGGACGGTTGGGATCGGCGACGCCCGCGCGAGCGCGTCGGACCGCGTCGGAGACGGCCTTGACCGCCTCGAGCTGACCGATGACTCGCTTGCCCAGCTCGTCCTCCATGCGCAGCAGCTTGGCCGTCTCACCCTCGAGCATCTTGCCCGCGGGCACGCCCGTCCACGCCGAGACCACCTCGGCGACCTGGTCGGGACCGACTTCCTCCTGCAGCATCACGTCCTCGTCGGGATCGGTGCCGCTCTTCTCGATCGCGGCCTCCAACTCCTTCTCGAGGCCGGGGATCCGGCCGTACCGGAGCTCGGCGGCCCTCCCGAGATCACCGTCGCGCTCGGCCCGCTCGGCCTCGCCGCGCAGACGCTCCAGTTCCTCCTTCACATCGCGGACGGCGTCGATGGCGGTCTTTTCCGACTGCCAACGGGCCGACAGCTCGTTGAGCTTCTCGCGGTGATCGGCCAGCTCGCGGCGCAATGCCTCGAGTCGTTCCTTGGACGCGGCGTCGGTCTCCTTCTCCAAGGCGACCTCCTCCACTTCCAGGCGCCGGACGATGCGCTCCACCTCGTCGATCTCGACCGGACGCGAGTCGATCTCCATCCGCAACCGTGACGCGGCCTCGTCGACCAGGTCGATCGCCTTGTCGGGCAGGAACCGCGACGTGATGTAGCGGTCGGAGAGCGTCGCGGCAGCCACCAGAGCCGAGTCGGTGATGCGCACGCCGTGATGCACCTCGTACCGGTCCTTGAGTCCGCGAAGGATGCCGATGGTGTCCTCCACCGACGGCTCACCGACGTACACCTGCTGGAACCGGCGTTCGAGGGCCGCGTCCTTCTCGATGTACTTGCGGTACTCCTCGAGCGTGGTGGCACCGACCAGCCGCAGCTCACCGCGGGCGAGCATCGGCTTGATCATGTTGCCCGCGTCCATCGCGGACTCACCGGTCGCACCGGCACCGACGATGGTGTGCAACTCGTCGATGAACGTGATGATCTGTCCGTCCGACGCCTTGATCTCGTCGAGGACCGCCTTCAGCCGCTCCTCGAACTCGCCGCGGTACTTGGCGCCCGCGACCATCGAACCGAGGTCGAGCGAGATGACGGTCTTGCCGCGCAACGACTCCGGGACATCGCCGGCCACCACGCGCTGGGCCAGACCCTCCACGATGGCGGTCTTGCCGACGCCCGGCTCGCCGATGAGCACCGGGTTGTTCTTGGTACGGCGCGAGAGCACCTGGACCACGCGGCGGATCTCGGAATCGCGGCCGATCACCGGGTCGAGCTCGCCTTCGCGAGCGCGCTTGGTGAGGTCGGTGGAGTACTTCTCCAGCGACTGGTACGTCGCTTCCGGGTTCTCGCTGGTGACGCGCGCTGTGCCCCGGACGGACACGAACGCGTCACGCAGTGCCTCCGGCGTGGCGCCTGCGCCGGCCAGCAGTCGTGCAGTCTCCGACTCACCGGTGGCCAGTCCGACCATCAAATGTTCGGTCGAGACGTACTCGTCGGAGAGTTCGGTGGCCAGCTTCTGCGCAGCGGTGATCGCCGCGATGGACTCGCGGCTCAGCTGCGGCTGCGCGCTCGCACTCGACACGGTCGGAGCCCGGTCGACGAGGGTCTTGGCCTCGTTCCGGATCCGCACGGGGTCGACGCCGACCGCCTTGAGCAGCGGCGATGCGATGCCGTCGGTCTGCTCGAGGAGTGCGACGAGGATGTGGGCCGGCCGCACGTCGGGGTTGCCCGCCGCGGCCGCGTCTTGGACGGCAGCCTGCAGTGCAGCCTGTGTCTTGGTGGTGGGGGTGAAGCTGTCCACTGACATTCGCCTTTCTGTTGAGCTGTCCGGTTCGGCACTGCCGAACCTAAGTCTACGAGGCTCAGGTTTGCCTCTCGAGTAGTTCAACTATCTGAAAGTTGAGTCCATTCCACTAAACCCCAGGGGTTGTCAGTGATACAGGACACAGGTCGAATGTAGCCCCACCTGCAACTGTCGTCCGACGTCGACGAGTCTTCGACGCCGCGCTTCGACGAACGTTTCGTCCGGAGCACGCATCGCGCTTCCAGCCGCGTCACACCGTCACAAGCTGCACGGCATCTGTGCGTACGCGGAGATGTCGCACACCGACTTGTCGGACAGCTTCCATGCGCTGTCCTTCCACACCCACCGCAGCGGGATATAGCGCGAGCCCGACCCCGGAAGGGTCATCTGCAGTCGGGCGTTCGCCGTGGTGCCGTTCTGCGTCAACGGGCCCACCACCTGGTACCGGAAGCCGGTGTACGAATACTGCTTCACCAGGTACAGCACTTTCGAGATGGGACCGACCGCGCGGGAACCGCCCTCGAGGAGCTTCGCCTTCTGAGCGGACGACGAATTGCCGGACAGCGTCGTCAACTGGCTGTTGAACTCGGCGAGCGTCGGCGGAGTGGGACCGGATCCCTGCGACTGAGCGGTCGTCGGCGCCTGCTGCCTGGTGGCGACGACGGGGGCTCCGGGTGCGAGTCCGGGCTCGTCGGTCGCCGGCGCGTCTTCGGCGACCGACGCCGACGCGTCGGCCGTGGCCGCCGGGGTCTGCGTTCCGCCCTGGACCGCAGGGGCCTGCTGGGTGTCACCGAGACTCACCACGGTGGCAGGCGATTGCGCAGCAGTCGTGGGAGCGGCACCGCTGAGCATCATGGCGACCACGCCGACCACGACGATCAGGGACGAGATCACGGCAGCCAGACCGGCCGCGGCGATCACCGTCGGCGAATTGACACCGGTACCCGACTGACCTGTTCTCCGACTCATTCTTCCTGCACTCCTGATCGCCCCTGGACGACCGTCTGCCCGGCTGTCCGATCGCGCACCACCGCGCGACACAATTTAGGTAAGGCTAAACTATGCAGTCGAATGCGGCAACGCCGACCTCTACCGTTCGCGCTGCGCCGCGACGACGCCGTTCTCATACGCGCAGATGACCAAGTGCACGCGGTCGCGGGCATCGAGCTTCGTGAGCAGTCGTCAGATATGAGTCTTGACAGTGGTGATCCCCAGGTGCAGGCGGTCGGCGATCTCACCATTGGACAGTCCTGCGGCGACCAGTTCGAACACGTCCCGCTCGCGGTCGGTGAGACGGTCGAGTTCACCGCTGCGCACCGCCGGCCGCTCCGGCGAACGCCCGAGCTCGGTGATGAGTCGCCTGGTGATCGACGGCGAGAGCAACGCATCACCGCGGGCGACGGTGCGAATCGCTTCCAGCATCTGCTCCGGCGGCGTGTCTTTGAGCAGGAACCCACTGGCCCCGCCGCGGAGCGCGGCGAAGACGTATTCGTCGTCGTCGAACGTGGTGACGATCAGCACTCGGGCCGCGGCGTCGTCCGCGACGATCAGACGGGTGGCCTCGATTCCGTCGATGCCGGGCATCCGGATGTCCATCACCACCACGTCGGGCGCAAGCCGGCGGGCGGCGCGGACCGCCTCGCCTCCGTCCCCGGCTTCACCGACAGCGGTCAGGTCGGACGCCGAGTCGATCAGCAGCCGGAATCCGGCGCGCACGAGCTGTTCGTCGTCCACCACCAGCACGGTGGTCGTGTCCGCGGGATCGTTCACGGCGCGCCCGCCGCGTCCGTCACCCGCACGGGCAGTCGTGCCCGGACAGTGAATCCACCGTCCGGATCTGGACCGGCGACGACGTCCCCGCCGAGGAGTTCGACGCGCTCACCGATTCCGGCGAGGCCGAGCCCGGCACCGACCGGATCGGACGGCACCCCGTGTCCGCCGTCGTCGGACACGGTCAGCAACAGGTGGTCCGGACGGTGGGTGAGCCGGACGGTCACCGCGGCGCCCGGAGCATGCTTGACGGCGTTCGTGACGGCCTCCTGAACGATTCGATATCCGGAGAGTTCCACCGCGGGCGGATACGACCTCGGCGGTCCGTCCTCGACGACACTCACCGATACCACCCCATCGTCGCTGATCTGCGCCGCGAGCGCGGTGAGGTCGGCCAACCCGGGGGCCGCAGCCGCGTCGTCCGGCGCAGTTTCGCGGATCTCGCGCAACAGTCCGCGGAGATCGGACAGTGCCGAGCGGCCCGCAGTCTCGATGGTCGCGAGTGCGCGACGTGCCTCCTCGGGCTGCTCGTCGAAGACCACTCGGCCGATCCCGGCACGGACGACGATCATGCTCAGCCCGTGCGAGACGACATCGTGGACCTCGCGCGAGAGGCGGAGATGGTCCTCGGCTCGCAATCGACGCTGCCGCTCCAGCGCCGACAGCCGTTCCTGTTCCCGCACCCGAGCCTGGAACTTCCGTCGGCTCCGCGTCGCGTCGCCGATGATCCAGGCCGGGACGGCGAGAAGCAGGTGAACCGCGTCCTGCTCGATCTCGGGGTGCAGCGAGAAGGCGACCGCTCCGCCGAGCGAGACGACCAACACCGCGCCCGCAGTGACCACCGCCGACAGCCGACGCGCGCAGCGGTCCGCAACCGTGTAGACGGCGATCGGGAACACAAGCCCGGCATCGGATACGAACGGCGTGAACTGCACGCGTAACAGCATCGCGGCCACCGACACCGCGGTGATCACGCACAGAACCGCGACGGGGCGTCGCCGTCGAAGTATCAGCGGAGCCGCGGCCAGCGCCCCGAACGCGGCTTGCGCGGCCGGAGACCCGTGACGGTCGACCACCCCGAGCAGCAGTGGCCCGGTGAACAGCGCGAAGCACGTGATTGCGATCGTCAGATCCACCAGCATCGCGAATCCGCCGGCGCCCAACCGGTTCTCGATTCGAACGTGCCACGGCGGTCGCGCCGACGGCACTGTCGACGGATGCACGGGATCTGCCATGTCTCTCAATCTAGAAAGGATGAGACTCCGGCCGCGTCATTCCGGAGTCCTCGCCTGACGTCCTCCCCCGGTACCACCCCGGCTAGCGGATCGTCTCGGAGTACCGCCGAGAAACCGGCTCGTAAGCCGACGACAGCCGAGACCGCCGGCGGCACCGTTGAGTCATGACCATTTCCACTTCACGTCCCTGCAGCAGTCGTTCCCACATCTCGTCGCTGTCGGCAGCCCTGTTCGGTTCCGCTTTCGTGGCGGGACTGATTCACGGTGCACTCCTCTACGCCGGGCGCTCGCCCGTCCACGAGCAGCATCAGGCCGGTACATCGGCGTGGTGGCAACACGCGGTACTGGCCGGGCTCGCGGCCGCTCTCGCGATGGCCGTCGGCATCCATCGCCGTCGCACGGGTCGCCGCAGACCGGCGGTCCTGCTGCCTCTCGGACGACGGGCGGCTCTTCGTGTCCGACGCACGCTCAGAGCCTCAGCCGCGGGGCAGAGCCGTTGGCGCCTCGCGGCCGCCCTCCCGCCCACCGCACTGCTCGTGTTCTGCGTATACCGCGCCGGCGTCCAGGTCATCGGCGGGCTCGACCCGAACTTCACGGTCAACGCCTGGGGCGGACCCGGTTACATCGGCGCGATGGCGTGCCACTACCTGGACGCAGCACTCCTGATGGCGTCCGCCGCGTTGCTGCTGGACGTGATCCTGCTGCCGGCAGACGACGGTGCGGTCCGTACCGGTCACACCGCGTCGCGTTCACGGGGCACCGCCGCGGGAACCGGGGGACGACCGGACAGGACTCCGTACATCGTCCTACCGTGCCAATCGGTGGTCGCGAAGGGCTCGGCCGCCCAACCCGCCACGAACCAGTCCCGCAATTCCGGCGAGCCGGTCCAGGCGTAAAAAGGCCTGTCGCGCTCGGCGCAGTATCGCTCGACGACCCGCATCATGTCGATGAGCGTGCGACCGCCGCGTCCCCCGGGTTCGACCGTGGTGAGGGTGCAGTTGACCGCGTCCTCGACCGGCGACCACAGCGGCGGCTGTGTCCAGAGCTCGGCCAACCTCTCGCGCAGACCCGGTGTACGTGCCGCCACCTCGACGTCCGCGGGAGTGAGCGGCGGCTCACCGTCTGGCGACAGATCGACGTCGTGCGGCTGCCAGACGAGTACTCCGACCAGCCGCCCGTCGCTGCGGGCGCCCGTGACACACCCGACTCTCAGCAACGGACGAAGGAGCAGGCGAGCGAGCCACTCCCGCTTGTCCGAATCGCCGACGTGCTCGCCCAGCAACCACTGGTAGAGCGGAATCTCCCGGATCCCGTGGGCGGCGAGCCGCACGGCCTCGGTCAGGTCGGTGTCATCAAGGGTGACGATCTCGGTCATTCATGCGGTCCCATCGCTGCGATCCGGTGCTCGACCGCACCGGGTGCCGGAAGAAAGCCGAGAGGCCGCTTCGCAATGAGCGAAGCGACCTCTCGTCGAATCGAGCTACGTCGTCTCGAACTACGGCGTCGCCGGGGTGTCTCCACCGCTGCTGCCGCCGCTGGAACCGAGAGCGTCCATGATCGGGGTCAAGAAGTCGATTTCGAGGCGAAGCGGGCCGTCTGCCATTTTCTACTCTTTTCTCTATCGGGGAGGTCGTCCGATCAGTTGTCAACCGAACGCGTTAATCACGTTGCGCCCTCGTGTCAGATCCATCACAGAATGACGGGTTTTCGTTACAAAACCGTTATCTGGACAGTTGTCGGCGTTCGCCGTGAATACCCGGCCCGACCAGGAGTTATGGGAGAAATCGGCGAATTTCGAGCTCTGGGCTCACTTGTTGTCCGCGAACCGCTCCACGGCCCGCCTCGGACCCGCGACGATCAACACATCGTCCTCATGAACCACGGTGTCGACGCCGGCGAACTCGAACGCGCCGTCACCCTTCTTGATCGCGACGATGGTGACGCCGTAGGTGCTCCGCACTCGGCTCGACTTGAGATCGAGACCGACGAGGTCGTGCGGTACCGACGACTTCCCCATCGCGAACTCGTGGTCGAACTCCGCGTAGTCGAGCAGCCGCCGATCGATGACGAGATGCGCCACTCGCTCGCCCATCTCGTGCTCCGGCAGCACGACGTGATGGGCGCCGACGCGAGTGAGGATGCTCCCGTGCTGACGCGACAAGGCCTTCGCCCAGATGTCGGGAACCTCCAGATCGGCGAGCACCGACGCGGTCAGGACACTGGCCTCGAGGTCGGCCCCGATGCAGACGATCACGTGATCGAACGTCTCGACGCCCAACTGGCGCAGCGCCTGTGGATCCGTCGAATCGATCACCGCGGCGTTCGGCAGGTCGTCGGAGTATCGCTGCACGAGGGCCGGATCGCTGTCCATCGCGAGCACCTCGACGCCCTGATTCACGAGCTCGATCGCCAGCGACGCCCCGAACCGGCCGAGACCGATGACGGCCACGCGCCGCTCGTCGTCGCGAGTCCTTCTGAACCTAGCCAACGATCGGGCGCTCCTCGGGTCGTTCGAATCTGCGGGCCTTCTCCCGCAGCGCGAGAGCCGATCCCAGCGTAATCGGACCGAGGCGGCCGAGCAGCATCAACCCGACCAGAAACAATTGCGCCGCGCCGGGAAGATCCGGCGTGATCCCCGTCGACAGTCCGACGGTGGCGAACGCCGACACCGTCTCGATCAGCACCGTATCGAGGGTGTAGTCGGTGAGGTACATCAGCGCGAGCGTGGCGGCGACGACCGCGCCGACGCCGAGGAGCGCGACGGTGATCGCCTGCCGCTGGACGTCCGGCCCGATCCGCCGCCTCATCGCATGTACGCTCGGCTCACCCCGGATCTCGCTCAAGATCACGTAGCCGAGGATCGCGAAGGTGGTGACCTTGATGCCGCCCGCGGTACCCGCACTGCCGCCGCCGATGAACATCAGGACGTCGGTCACCAGCAGCGAGCTCGACTTCATCGAGCCGACGTCGACGCTGTTGAATCCGGCCGTGCGCGGCGAGACTCCGGAGAACATGCCGGCGAGCAGCTTGTCGGAGAGTCCCAGATGGCCCAGCGTGGCCGGATTGGTCCACTCCGTGGCGGTCAGCGCCACCACGCCGACCACGGCCAGCGCCGCGTAGGTGACCAGTGTCATCCGGGTGTGCAACGACAGCCGCAGCCGGGCGGCGCGGCCCACACCCCGCAGCCTCAGTCCGGCGCGGCGCATCTCGCGCGCCAGCTCGAAGAGCACGGGGAAACCGAGTCCGCCGAGAATCAGCGCCGCCGAAACGGGCACGATGATCCACGGATCGCCGACGAAGCCGACGAGGTTGTCGCTGAAGAGGGCGAACCCGGCGTTGTTGAACGCCGAGACCGCATGGAAGACGCCGAGGTAGGCGGCACGCCCCGTCGACTCGCCGTAGCCGGTCGCGAACCGGACCGCGAGAATCGCCGCGACCACGGCCTCGATCACCACCGTGGTGCCGATCACCCCGAGAATCACCCGCCGGCCGTCGCCGAACACCGTGGACTTCGATTCCCGCTGCGCCGCCATCTGTGTCTGCAGCCGCACCCTCCGTGCGATGAGCAGACCGAAGATCGTCGCCAGCGACATCACCCCGAGTCCGCCCACCTGAATCAACACCAGGATGACCACCTGGCCGAAGCCCGACCAGTGCTCGGCGGTGTCGACGACCGAGAGCCCGGTGACACAGGTCGCCGACGTCGCGGTGAACAACGCCGCCACCAGGCCCGTGCCCCGTCCGTCGGCCGACGACGTCGGAAGCGTCAGCAGCACGGTTCCGGCGACGATGACGAGAACGAAGCCGATCAGGATCAGACGTGCAGGTCGTAGCGCCGGGCGTCGCCGGCCCGCGGCGGGCAGCATTTTCAGAAGACTACCCCGCACAGGCCGGAGACCCTTGACGAACCGACTCGCCTGCGTAGGATTGTCGACAATCAACAGACCGCGATCGAGAGAGACGGTCGATGTCATGAGCACACCGCACGCGAGCACCTGCGCACTCACCGCATTGGAGCTGACCGAGGCCTATCGCGCCGGCACCCTCTCGCCGGTGGAGGCGACCGAAGAAGCTCTTGCTGCGATCACCCGCCTCGACCCCGCGCTGAACGCCTTCTGCCTGGTGGATCCCGAGGGAGCCCGTGCCGCGGCGCGCGCCGCCGAGCAACGCTACCGGCACGGCGATCCGCTCGGCCCGCTCGACGGCGTACCCGTGACGATCAAGGACATCTTCCTCACCGCGGACCACCCGACACTCCGCGGCTCGCGACTGCTGGCGGACGGGCAGGCGGCCGCCCCTCCGACCGACGACGCCCCCGCCGTGGCCGCGACGCGCGATGCCGGCTGCGTGGTCCTCGGCAAGACCACCACACCCGAGTTCGCGTGGAAAGCGGTGACCGATTCTCCGCTGACCGGGATAACGCGGAACCCCTACGACCCGGCACTGACTCCCGGTGGATCCAGCGGCGGGTCGGCGGCCGCCGTCGCCGCCGGACTCGGCCCGCTGTCGGTCGGCACCGACGGCGGCGGGTCGGTCCGGATCCCCGCCTCCTTCACTGGAACGGTCGCGCTGAAACCCACCTACGGCGTGGTGCCGATGTACCCGTCCAGCCCGTTCGGGACCCTCGCGCACGCCGGTCCGATGACCCGAACTGTCACGGACGCCGCCGCGTATATGGATGTGCTGGTCCGGCCGGACTACCGCGACTGGTCCGCGGTGCCGGCACAGGCGACGGCCCCCGAGCCCGGGGGATTTCTCGCGGCCGTGCTCGAGGGCACCCGCGCCGACCGCCCGCTTTCCGGCCTGCGGATCGCGTACAGCCGCGACCTCGGCTTCGGCACCAACCATCGAGACGTCGAGCGAGAGGTGAGCGCCGCGGCACGGACGCTCGAGAGCCTCGGCGCGCGGGTCGAGGAAGTGACGCTGGAACTCGCCGACCCGGCCGATGCCTTCCACGTCCTCTGGTTCGCCGGAGCCGCGGCCGTTCTGAAGCCGTTCGGCGACGATGTGTCCGACCGGATCGACCCCTCCCTTCGCGCGGCCCTGCACCGGCATTCGGAGTTCACCGCGCAGCACTACCTCGACGCCGTCGCCGTGCGGATGGCGCTCGGCGTCCAACTCGGCGCACTGCACACGGACTACGACCTGCTGCTGACTCCCACCACCCCCGTGCCGGCATTCCCGGTCGGGAGCGACGTCCCTCCGGGATGGCCCGACGACGACTGGACCTCGTGGACGCCGTACACCTACCTTTTCAATATGACTCAGCAACCCGCACTGTCGGTGCCGTGCGGCGTCACCGACAGCGGCCTTCCGGTCGGCGCTCAGCTCATCGGACCGCGCTTCGCCGATCTGCTGGTGATGCGGGCGGGAGCCGCGTTGCAGGCGGCAGTCGCCGACCGCGTACCGCGACCGCGGATCCACGCATGCTCCGAAGAAGCGTGAAGACGGGAAGCGGGATGACGGGAAGCGTGATGACAGCGAGCGACCGTCCGGCGAGTTCGTTGGAACCCGTCGTCCAGGAATCGACCCCCGCGATCATCGCCCGCGCCCTGCGCCGGGCGATCTCCGCCGGAGAGTTCCCGCCCGGATCCCAACTCGGCGAAGCCACCCTGGCGAAGCAGCTCGGAGTCAGCCGGGGACCGTTGCGCGAGGCGATGCAGCGGCTCACCCAGGAGGGACTCCTGATCTCGCGCCGCAATCGGGGCCTGTTCGTTCCCGAACTGACCGCCGACGCCGTCGCCGACATGTACCTGCTGCGTACGACGATCGAACGCGCCGCGGTGGAGCGGATCCTCGCGGCCGGAACGGGGCCGTCATGCGCCGACCGTCTCGACGCCGTGGTCGCGCGGATGTCGGCGGCTGCGACGAGACGCGACTCCCCTGCGATGATGGCCGCCGACCTGGAGTTCCACCGCACCATCGTGGAGTCCGCCGAGAGCGACCGGCTCTCGCGGGTGCACGAGACGGTGATCGTCGAGACGAGCATGTGTCTTCGGGCCATGGCGCCGACATACGCTCCTGGCTCGGACCGGGTGTCGGAGCACCGCGAGATCGCCGACGCCGTTCGCGCCGGCGACCGGACTCGTGCGGTCGCCGTCCTGGAAGCGCACATGAGCGACGGGCTGGCCCGGTTGACCGGCGGCACAGCCGAACCGGCCGCCGGCCACCTGCCGTAGCGGGCCTAGGTCGCGTTCCGCACCGGCATCGCCACGTACTTGGTCTCCAAGAACTCGTCGATGCCGGAGAATCCGCCCTCCCGGCCGAGACCCGATTGCTTCACGCCGCCGAACGGTGCCGCGGGATTCGAGACCAGCCCGGTGTTGAATCCCACCATCCCGGTCTCCAGTCGCTCGGCGATGGAGAAGCCGCGATCCGCGGACTCGGTCATCACATAGGAGACGAGACCGAACTCCGTGTTGTTCGCGAGTTCGACGGCCTCGTCGTCGGAGTCGAACGGCACCAACGCGGCCACCGGCCCGAAGATCTCCGTGCGCACCATCTCGGCGTCGGACGCGACGCCGGTCAGGACCGTCGGCGGGTAGAACCATCCGCGCCCCTCGGGCCGCTCGCCGCCGCACAGTACCTCCGCACCGCGGGAGACGGCGTCGCGCACCAGATCGTCGACCTTGTCGACGGCGGCGCGGTTCACCAACGGACCCACATCGGTGCCGTCGACCGCCCCGTCTCCGACGGTCAGCTCCGACATCCGGGTAGTCAGCCGCCCGGCGAAGTCTCCGATCACCGAACGGTGCACCAGGATCCGGTTGGCGGCCGTGCACGCCTCGCCCATGTTCCGCATCTTGGCCGCGAGGACTGCCTCGATCGCGACATCGAGATCGGCGTCCTCGCAGACGACGAACGGGGCATTGCCGCCCAGTTCCATCGACGTCCGCAGCACTCCGCGGGCGCATTGTTCGAGCAGCGACTTGCCGACGTCGGTGGAGCCGGTGAACGACAGCTTGCGCGCCTTGCCCGAATCGATCCACGGCTCGACGACCGAGCCGGCCGACGAGGTGCAGACCACCGAGAGGACTCCGTCGGGCAGCCCCGCCTCGCGCAGCAGATCGGTGACGTACAGGGAGGTCAGCGGGGTGAGGCTGGCCGGCTTGTAGACCATCGTGCAACCGGCGGCGATGGCCGGCCCGATCTTTCGCGCGACCATCGCGAGCGGAAAGTTCCACGGCGTGATCAGGATGCACGGTCCCACCGGTTCCTGGGTGACGATGATCCGCGACTTGCCGTCGGGACTGCGCCGCGCATCGCCGCGGATCCGCACGGCCTCCTCGGCGAACCAGCGGAAGAATTCGGCGCCGTACGCCACCTCGCCGCGGGACTCGGCCAGCGGTTTGCCCATCTCCGCGGTCATCACCGCCGCGACCTCGTCAGCCCGTTCGGTGAGGAGTTCGTACGCTCTCCGCAGGATCTCCGACCGCTCGCGCGCGGGGGTCGCCGCCCACTCGCGCTGGTGTGCCGCCGCCGAGTCGATCGCCGCGACCGCATCGCTCTCGCCACCGTCGGCGAGCGTCGCCAGCACCTCTCCGGTGGCCGGGTTCTCGACGTCGAACGTGCTGCCGGAAGACGCCTGGCGCCAGCGTCCGTCGATGTGGATGCCGGTGCCTAGACCGGCGATGATGTCGGCGACGGAACGGGTCATGACATACCTCCTGTGATGATTGAGCTATCGGGGTCCTCCCCCGCCGGCCGCGGGGTCGGCGGAGTGCGATTCGAGTGGGTCCGGGTCGAGCAGTTCCAGCAGATGCCGTCCTCGCCGGTCGGCGCCCGTGGCTCCGCCGGCGGCCGGATCGGTGACGGCGAGGCGACGGATCGCGGTGGCGCACGAGAAGCCGTCGGTGAGCACCGGAGTGTCGGGATGACGCCGCAGTGCGGGCGCCAGCGATTGCTCGGCCACCGCGTCCGACACCTCCTCATGACCGGCGGTGAAACCGAAATCGCCTGCCACACCGCAACACCCGGTCGCCTCGACGATGCTGCCGACGCCGAGTGCGGTGAGCGTCGCACGCTGGACCCGGTTTCCGAAGGTCGCGTATTCGTGGCAGTGAGTCTGAAGCACCACCGCCTCAGGTGGTCCGTCCGGCCACTGTGGCGCACGCCCTTGCTCTGCGAGGCGCCCCAGGTGCACCGCCACCGATCGTACGCGCGCCGCCACGCGGCGTGCCCGCTCCGCATCGGCCGCACCCACCGACTCCTCCGAGAGCAGTCGCGGCAGATCCTCGCGCAGTGCCGCGGCGCAGCTCGGCTCCACGACGACGATCGGCGCCTCCGGGTCGAGGGCGTCGAGATGCCGGGCCGTGCGCCGCAACGTCCTGCGGGCGGCGTCGAGCCGACCGGTGGTGATCTGAGTGAGCCCGCAGCAGTGGTGCTCGCTGCAGGCGACCGCGGCGTGGACGCCGCCGAGCACCCGGACAGCCGCACCGGCCACCTCCGGACGCAGCCCCCGGGTGAACGAGTCGAGGAACAGCACCACCTCGGCCGGTCCGGGCGCGCCGACACTGTCCGGAGCGCGTCCGAGTTCGGCGCGCAGCCGCGCTGCGGACGCGAACTGCGGCAGCACCCGGCCCTGCGCCAGACCGCCCAGCCGCGCACCGGCGCGGCCGGCCCGCGAGGCCAGCAGCCGGTTCAGCGGTCCGGCGGCGTACGGGGTGAACCGCAGCCACGTGGGCAGCAGACCGAGCGTGTAGTGCGCCCGCGGCCGCAGCCGTCGGGCATATCTGCGGTGCAGCGCCTCGGACTTCATCGCCGCCATGTCCACACCCGTCGGGCAGTCGGACGAGCACGCCTTGCACGCCAGACACAACTCCAACGATTCGGCGACCATCGGTGAGTCCCAGTCCGCGGCGGCACCGCCCCGGACCAGTTCCTGCAGCACCCTCGCGCGGCCGCGCGTGGAGTCCTTCTCGTCGCCGGTGGCCCGGTAGGACGGACACATCACTCCGCCCGAGTGAGTCCGGCACCGTCCGATGCCGATGCACGACTGGGCGGGATGCGGGTCGACGTCGGCCAGCGCGAGGTCGGCGTCGATCGGCCGGGTGGCCCGGAGTCCGCCCGGCGCGAGCAGGCCCCGAGGGTCCCAGATCGACGCAAAGCGGTCGAAGGCCGTCAGCATCTCGTCGGAGTACATGATCGGCAGCAGCTCCGACCGCGCGCGTCCGTCGCCGTGCTCCCCGGAGAGCGAGCCCTCGTAGCGCACCACGAGGTGCGCGGCATCGGTGCAGAACTCGCGGAACACGGTGCGCCCCTGCGAGGTCCGCAGATCGAAGTCGATTCGGATGTGCATGCAGCCGGCGCCGAAGTGGCCGTACATTACGCCGGTGAGACCGTGCCGGCCGAGCAGGTCGCGGAAGTCGGCGAGGTAGTCGGCCAGCAGGTCCGGCCGCACGGCGGCGTCCTCCCAGCCGGGCCAGGTGGAGATGGTCTCGCCCGTCGCGGGATCGGTGAGCCGCGAGCTGAGTCCGGCGCCGTCCTCGCGTACGCGCCACAGGTCGGCGCGCTCCGCGGGATCGTGCACCTGGCGGACGTCGACCGGGTGTCCGGCGGTCCGCAGCTCGTGCACCAGTTCATCGGCCGCGTCGGCACCGCGGTCGGTCTCGATGAACAGCCATGCGTGCCCGGAGGGCAGATCGGCCACCGCGTCGGCGCCGCGCCGGCGGCGCATCGTCTCCACGATCACCTCGTCGACCCCTTCGACGGCGGTGGGTCCGTGGAGCAGCAGCAACGGCACGTCGCGCGCCGCGTCGACGATGTCGGCGTATCCGGCCACGATCAGCGAGGTGGTCGCGGGCCGCGGTACCAGCGCGACCGTGGCCGAGGTGATGACGCCGCACGTTCCCTCGCTGCCGACCAGCGCACGGGCGACGTCGAAGCCCTCCTCGGGAAGCAGATGCCTGAGGTGATAGCCGGACACCTGCCGCGGAATGCGTCCCAGCTCGGTCCTGATGGCGGCGAGGTGGTCGGCGGCCAGCGCGCGCAACTCCGACTCGAGGTGTTCGGCGCGCGCCGCGGCCTGGGTGTCGGCGGGATCGGTGGCCCTGATTCCGTTGCGGGTGGCGGTGACCCGCAGTCCGTCGGCGGTGACCAGGGCGAGTTCGACGACGTGATCGGCGGTGCGGCCGTAGCGCACCGAGTGGTTGCCGCAGGCGTCGTTGCCGACAGCCCCGCCGAGGCAGGCACGGGTCTGGCTCGACGGGTCCGGGGCGAAGGTCAGGCGATCGCCGGTGGACGCGTGCACCGCTGCCCGCAGCGCGGTGAGCACCACCCCGGCCTGTGCCGTGGCCGTACCCGCTTCCTCGTCCACGCGGAGCACCCGGTTCATGTGGCGCGAGAGATCGATGACCAGTCCGTCACCGATCGAGTTGCCCGACATCGAGGTGCCGCCTCCGCGGGCGGTCACCGGCACTCCGAGACGGTGACAGACGGTGAGCGCCGCGGACACCTCTCCCTCCGACCGGGGGAAGAGCACCGCCGCGGGCACCACGCGGTAGTTGGAGGCGTCGTAGGAGTACTCGGCGAGACGCCGCGGAGAGGACTCCGGGGCCAGTCCTTCCGCGCGGAGTGCATCGATCAGCGCGGCGGGGACTGTCATGAGATCAGCCTCCCACTACACGCTCCACGGCGCGAATGAATCTCTCCGTGCCGGTGGCGACCTCGTCTGCGGTGACGGTCAGCGGCGGGATGATCCGGACGATGGCCCCGATGGGTCCGCAGGTGAGGGTCAGCAGATCCTCGTCGATGCACGCCCGCTGCACGGCGCCCGCCAGCCGCACCGCCTCGGCCGAGTCCGGGCTCCCCGCATTGGCCGTCGGATCGCCGAATTCGACGGCCAGCATCAGTCCGGTTCCGCGGATGTCGCAGATCTCATCGACGCCGTCAAGCCCTGCGCGCAGGCCGTCGAGCAATTGCGCGCCGCGTACGCGCGCATTCTCCACCAGCCCTTCCCGTTCGATCACCTCGAGCGTGGCCACGCCGGCGGCCGCCGCGACCGCGTTGCCGCCGTAGGTCCCGCCCTGCGACCCCGGCCAGGCCTTCGCCATGATCGCCTCGGGCGCCGCGATCGCCGAGATCGGAAACCCCGAGGCGATGCCCTTGGCGGTGATGATGACATCGGGCACCAGCCCGTCGGTGTGCTGATGCCCCCAGAATCGTCCGGTGCGACCGACGCCCGCCTGCACCTCGTCGAGCACCAGCAGCGCGCCGTGCCGTCGGGTCCGCTCGCGCAGGCCGGCGAGGTATGCGGGCGGGACCGCGAGGTATCCGCCGTCGCCGAGGACGGGTTCGATCAGAACCGCGGCCAGTTCGTCGGGATGAATCCGAGTGCCGAGGAGGTAGTCGAACTCCTTGAGCGCGTAGTCGACGGCCTCGTCCTCCGACAGTCCCAGCCGCAGGGCGTCGGGGAACGGGGTGGTCGCGACACCGGCCATCAGCGGTCCGAACCCGGCCGAGAACTTGGTGCCCGCCGAGGTGAGCGAGGCGGCGGCCACGGTGCGGCCGTGGAATCCGCGCTGCACCGTGACGATGTACTGGCGCCGCGTCGCCATCCGCGCCAGCCGGACCGCGGCCTCGACCGCCTCCGACCCGGAGTTGGCGTAGAAAACCGAGTCGATCCCGTCCGGCAGATGTTCGCCGAGCTTCTCGGTGAGCCGCAACAGCGGTTGGTGCATCACCGTCGTGTACTGCGCGTGGATGATCTTGGCGCACTGCTCCTGCGCGGCGGCCACCACGTCGGGATGACAGTGACCGGTGCTGGTGACACCGATCCCCGTGGTGAAGTCGAGATAGCGGCGGCCGTCCGTGCCGTGTATCCACGATCCGGACGCGTGGTCGACGACGACCGGAGTCGCCTGCTTCAGAACCGGAGACAGGGACGCGCTGCTCATGTGGTCAGTGTGTCCCCCCGCACATCGACTGTCAACGGTAGGATTGTCGACAATCTGGCGACCGTTACGGTGGAACCATGTCCGACCGCAGACCCATCGTCGTCCTGCTCACCGCCGACGGAGTCGAGCCGCCAGCCGACCTCGACGCGATGGCCCGGATCGCCGAGATCCGCACCGCGACGGACGGCACCCTCGCCGACGCGCTACCCGGCGCCGACGTCCTGCTGGTCTGGGACATCTTCTCCGACGCCCTGTCGCGCGCCTGGCACGCGGCGGACGCGCTGCGATGGGTGCACGTGGCCGCGGCCGGCGTGGACGCGATCCTGTTCGACGGGCTCCGGTCGTCGTCCGTACGGGTCACCAATGCGCGCGGCGTCTTCGACGAGCCGATCGCCGAATACGTGCTGGCCTGCATTCTGGCGCACGACAAGCTCCTCCACGAGACCGAGGAGTTCAGGCGCGAGGAGCGGTGGGTGCACCGGGAGACCCGGCGCGTCGCCGGCCGCCGTGCGCTGGTGGTCGGAACCGGGGGCATCGGGCGAGCCACGGCCCGGCTGCTGCGGCGCGTGGGGCTGCAGGTGCGCGGTGCCGGCCGACGGCCCCGCGAGGACGATCCCGACTTCGGCGTGGTCGTCGACTCGGCCGACCTCGCCGCCCACCTCACCGACGTGGACCACCTGGTGATGGTCGCGCCCCTGACGGAGACGACTCGGGGGATGCTCGGCGCCGGGCAGTTGGCGACCCTGCCCGACGGCGCGCACGTCGTCAACGTCGGGCGAGGCGCCCTGGTGGATCAGTCCGCGCTCACCGCCGAGATCGCGGCCGGACGGCTCTCGGCGCATCTCGACGTTCTCGACACCGAGCCGCTTCCCGCCGATGACCCGCTGTGGACGCTGCCCGGCGCGCACATCAGCCCGCACATGTCGGGCGACGTGATCGGCTGGCGCGGCACGCTCTCCGACCAGTTCCTCGGCATGCTGACCGACTACGCCGCAGGGCGCGATCCCGGGCCCGCCGTCGACAAGCAACGCGGTTACGTTCCCGGCCGCTGACCGCCCGGAGCCCGGAGTCCCACTTCCACCGCGGCCTCGGCCATCGCGTCGATGAATGCCTGCAGCGACGATCGGTCCGAGTCCCTGGTGCGGTACGCGATCGACAGGTTGCGCTCGAATCTCCCGGCCAGCGGCGTCAGCTCCGCGCCCGGCGGCGGTGTCATCCCACCGAGGTCGGACACCAGTGTCACACCTTGACCGGCGGCGACGAGCGCCAGCGCGGTCGACTGCTCGCCGACGACGTGCCGCACATCCGGTTCGAATCCCGCCTCCCGGCATGCCAGGCGCACCGCGCGGCCGAAGTGCGAACGCGAGTCGGACAGGATCCATGCGTCGGCAGCCAGTCCCGCGAGGTCGATCGGGTCGGGACCGGCGGCACCCGCGGGCGCCGCGACGTACATCCGCTCCACCGCGATCGTCTGCCGTTCCAGGGTGCGGATCCGCGGCATCGCGTAGTTCGAGTAGTCGATGACGAATGAGAGGTCGAGCGAACCGTCGCGCACCGCATCGGAACCCGCCTCGGGCGCCAGTTCCACCGACCGCACCGAGACTCCCGGCGCTCGCCGTTCGAGAATCGCCAGTCCGGTCGGCAGGAGCCCCGTCGCCACCGACGCCCACACGCCGGCGCGGAGCGTGGCGGACGAGGCACCGCGCAGTGATTCGATCGCGTTGCCCGCGCTCTCGACCGCGTCGAGGATCGACTCGGAGTGATCGGCGAGCACCATGCCGGCCTCGGTGAGTGAGATGCGGCGTCCGTGCCGTTCGAACAACGGAGTCTCCGCCTCCCGCTCCAGGAGCGAAAGCTGTTGGGACACTGCGGACGCCGAATAGTGGAGGGCGTCGGCCACCGCGGTGACCGTGCCGCGGTACCGAAGCTCCCGAAGCAGTTTCAGGCGGTGCAGCGAGACCTCCATGCATCGAGCCTAATCGGTAAAGCTGAACGGTCGTCTTCACAAATTCCACATGGACCCGGGCGCATCCGGAATCCGATGATGAGGACGACGGCGGATGTACGCACCCGCGAGATCGACCGTGAGGAGGACCGGCCATGACGCTCACCCCGACCGACCCGGCTGCCGCAGGCGGTCTGCCCCCGACCGAGGGCGTTCTGCACGAGACCGTCCTGCCCGCGCCCGGCTCCGGCGGGCGTCGACCGCCGTTTCTGCGCATCGAATGGGTCGACGACGAGACCGGCGCCGTGGGCTACCTCGTGATCGACACTCTGGTGCACGGGATGGCGACCGGCGGAACTCGCATGCGCGCGGGTTGCACCGTCGACGAGGTGGCCGATCTGGCACGCGGAATGTCGAACAAGACGGCGGCCTTCGACCTGCCCGTCGGCGGTGCGAAGGGCGGCATCGATTTCGATCCCAAGGATCCGCGGGCCGTCGATGTACTGACCCGCTACTGCGAGGCGATGCGTCCCTTCCTCGACAACCATTGGGTCACCGCCGAGGATCTCGGAGTGTCGCAGGAGCGGATCGACACCGTCTTCGCCCGTCTCGGGATGCGGCAGTCGTATCACGCGGCGATCGAGCGGTCGCCGGACCCGCGCGCGACCGCCGACCGCGTCTTCGCGGGTCTCAACGCCTACGCGCCCGGAGGACGCCTCGGCGACGTGGTCGGTGGCTACGGCGTCGCGCAGGCCGCTCTGGCCGCGGCCGGGGTTCGCGGCTGGGCGGTGCCGGAGACGACGATCGCGGTCCAGGGCGCCGGGACGATGGGCGGCGGCGCCGCGTTCTATCTGCACGAAGCCGGTGCGCGCGTGGTGGCCTTGGCCGATGCCGCCGGGACGCTCTACGACCCGGACGGGCTCGACGTCCCCGGGCTGCTCGACGCACGGGATGAGTACGGCGAGATCGATCGGACCGCGGTGCCGTCGCGGGTGATGCGCCTGCCTCGCGAGGCAGTTCTGGCGACCGCGTGCGACATCCTGGTCCCCGCGGCCGTGTCGTACGCGATCACCGGCGCAGGGTGCGGCGACGTCCGAGCGCGGATCGTGGTGGAAGCCGCGAACGCTCCGACCACCGCCGACGCCGAACTGGATCTCACCGCCCGCGGTATCGCCGTGATCCCCGACTTCATCGCCAACGCCGGCGCCGTCGCCTGGGCGTGGTGGCTGCTGCTCGGCCAGGTGGGCGAGGACTACCGCGACTCGTTCGACCGGTTGCGCACCCGGATGGATGCGAAGGTCTCGTCATTGCTGACCGGGTGGACACCGTCCGCCGGCCCCATCCGCTGGGCCGCCGACGTCTCCGCGCGCTCGCGCTCCGCGGAGCCGCTGGTGGTTCCGTAGCCCGACTCCGCGTAGGCGCGTCGGCGGGGTGACGCCCGACGCCGCGCGACCCGGCGGCGAGCGTAACGCACGCGTACGGTCGAGTGCATGGCTCACATCGCGATCATCGGCGGTCACGGAAAGATCGCCCTACTCCTGGCTCCCCTGCTCATCGCGCGTGGCGACGCGGTCACGTCGATCATCCGCAACGCGGACCATGCCGCAGACGTCGAGGCGACGGGCGCACGGGCACTGATCCTCGACATCGAGAACTCGACTGAGGGTCAGATCGCCGAGGCGTTGACGGGCACCGACGCCGTGGTCTTCAGCGCGGGCGCGGGCGGCGGCGACCCGGCACGCACGTACGCCGTCGACCGCGATGCGGCAATCGCCACGATGCACGCCGCGCAGTCCGCGGGTGTTCGGCGCTTCGTGATGGTCTCCTACCTCGGCGCCGGCCCCGATCACGGCGTGCCCGAGAGCGACTCGTTCTTCCCGTACGCCGAGGCCAAAGCCGCTGCTGACACGGCTCTGCGCTCGGCTGACCTCGACTGGACAATTCTGATGCCCGGCCGGCTGACGCTCGACGAACCGACCGGCGCGATCGACCCGGGCGCGACGCGCTCACCCGACAATCCCGGTACGTCGCGGGCGAACGTCGCACTGGTCGCCGCCGCGGTCCTCGCGACACCGTCGACGACAGGAAAGGACATCGCGTTCACCGACGGCGACGTACCCGTCGATCAAGCGGTGCGCTGACACCTACCGCCGATCAAGCGGACTTCCAGGTGGCGACCGCCCAGATGACGACCAGGTCGAGGGCGATGAGCAAGATGGACCACCAGGGGTAGTACGGCAGCCAGAGGAAATTGGCGATGATCGACAGCGATGCGATGACGATGGCCGCGACGCGCGCCCACACCGCACCGGTGAACATGCCGATCGCGATGATCATCGCGAGGACGCCCACCACGATGTGGATCCAGCCCCACGCGGTGGTGTCGAACTGGTAAACGTACTGCGGGCCGACGACGATCAGGTCGTCGTTGACGACCGCCGAAATACCCTGGAACAGACCGAGAAGACCGGCGACGAAGAGCAGGATCGCAGCGGCGAACGTGGCTCCGCCTGCGAGGCCCTGCCGTACCGGATGCGATTCGCGTTGATCGGGAACGGACATGAGAGAACTCCCATCGTGTTGATCGTCTGGCCCCATCATCGCGCTCGGCCATCCCTCGCACAACACCCTTTGCGAGTGATTCCGACGGCACGGGAGAATCCGGCGTGCTCGGTCCCGGTCAGATCAGCCTCAGCTCCCGCGCCCGCGTTATCGCGTCACGACGGCCGCGCCCCGAGCTTCTGGTAGATCGCGCGCTGATGCGTCTTGACGGTATTCACCGAGATGAACAGCCGATCGGCGATCTCGGCGGTGGTCGTGGCACCGAGCAGATGCCGGAGGACATCCATCTCGCGGGCGCTCAGCCGCGGAACCAGCCGGCCCGCCTCGTCGACGAGCCCGCCGGTACGGACCGGAATCCGATTGAGAAGGTCGAGTGCGAAGCCGCTGTGCTCCGTGCCGCCGGCGACCCGGTCGGACAGCAGTTCGCGCAAGTGGACTCCTCGTTCGAGGAACGACCGGCGAAGCCGATGACCGGCGGCGATGCCCAGGGCTCGGTCGAGGGCCCGCAGTCGCTGATCCCTGCTCGACCCTCCGCCGCTGTTCGCCGCGACGTCGAGGCACTCGGCCACCATTCCCCGGATCGAGTCCGCGTCGCCCGCGAAGCGGATGCCGACACGTCTGCGGTGGCGGTTCCGACTCAGCACCGCATGGGTGCCGATCGCTACGGTCACCAACGAGTCCGGAACGCCCGGGACCGACGCCGCGCGAAGTGCCTCGTCGGCGAACCGGAGCGCCTCGGCGACGGCTCGTCGCGCCATCATCAGCCGCGCCTGGAGGACCACCAGCACCACGGTCGCGTGGGGGCTGTGGACCGATGCGGACGCCGAATCGAGCCACGTCGCCGCATCGTCGAGGTCATCCCGGTCGAGCGCGATGCCCGCAGGCGCCAGATGTGCGGCCCCGGCCTGGACGGCGAGAGGACTGCCGAGCTCGTCGGCATCTGCGACCGCGCGGCGGGCGTGAGTTTCAGCCGCCGACAAGTCTCCGTCCTGCCACTCGAGAAGCGCGAGGTTCGCGCGGGCGTTGAGAACGGGAAGCAGAATCCGCGGGCCGCCCTCATACCGCAGCACGTCGGCGAGATCGGCTCGGCCCGCCACACGATCCCCCGACCAGAGCTCACAGGCTCCGAGGTTGCCGACCAGCGCCGTCCGAATCACGTCCCAGTCCGCCAGTCCGGAAGTCGCCAGCGCCTCTGGGTTCCGGTGCAGTCGATCGCAGCGTGCCCGCAACCCCGCCGGATCGTCGATCCACGGCCGCAATCCCAACTCGACCAATTCCAACAGGAACTCGTACCGGCGACGCCTGCGGCCCTCGAGGCGGCAGACGCGACCGTGCGCCGCCGCTGCCAACTCGTCCAGGTCGGCGGTCCGGCCCGTCATGGCCTCGGCCGTCGCCACCCCGATCGCCAACCCGGGATGAGTGAGAACCGCGTCCCGCGGAACTCGGCTCAACGTCGCCGACAGCCAGTCCGGCGGGCGCGCCATCGCCCACGCGATGATGTGGGTGCCGACGAGTTCGGAGGCCGCCTCCCACTCGTTCGCCTCGATCGCATGCTCCAGCGCCCGTCTGGGCATGCCTTGTTCACGAAACCAGTGCGCGGCCACCCGATGCGAAGTGGCCAGATCGCGCCGGTCGGTGATCCGGGAACGGAGCAGATCGAGCAGGAGCGGGTGCAGCCGGTACCAGCCGGGGGCGTTTGCGCTCTCGTGGACGAACATGTTGAGACCGGCGAGTTCGGCCAGCCGCTCACCGCTGTCTTCACCTCCGCCGAGAGCAGCGGCCAGTTCCGGACACACTTCGTCGGCGACGCAGACCCTGGTGAGGAAGTAGCGCCATTGCAGCGGTGCGCCGAGGAATACCTCTCGCATCAGATAGTCGGCGACGTATCCGTCCCGTCCGGAGAACTCGGTGGCGTACGCGTGCGGATCGGCCGCCGAAGCCAGACCGATGGCCGCGAGGCGCAGACCGGCGGCCCAGCCTCCGGTTCGCTCGACCAGCCGCTCCACGTCGTCCGGACCGACGGTCACCGACGCATCCGCCAGCAGCGCCGCCGCCTCGTGAACACCGAACCGGATCTCGTCGACGCGGACCTCGCTCAGCACCGATTCCACCCGCATGCGGTGCAGTGGCCACGGCGGATCGTGGCGCGTCACCGCGACGATGCGCACGCTGTCGGGCATCCGGTCCACCAGTTCCAGCAACTGCTCGTGCGCGCGGCCCGGTGACCGAGTGCAGGTCGTCGAGCACCAGCAGCAGGGGCCCGGAGTCGGCCAGGCACGACGCCAGCCGCGCGGGCACCTCCGCCGGCGAGCACGCGGAGAAGTCGATCATCGCGGCGAGCGCACGGGGATCACCGATGCCCATCTCGGCCACGGCGGTGACCACCGCCGACCAGAGCGCGGCCGGGTCGTCGCCGACACGGGCGAGATCGGCCCAGGCCGCCGGATGCCGGCGGTCGGTGAGCCATCCGGCGACCGCGGTCGTCTTGCCGTACCCGGCCGGGGCCCAGACCACGGTGACCGGCGTCGACCGGTACTCGTCGAGCAGTGCGTAGACGGTGCGGCGCGGCAACGCATTGCGGACGACGGGACGGTCGAACGGTCTCACCGCCTGCCCGTCCCTGAACCACGCCATTCGCCCATTGTTCTGCGGCAGAGCCGATTTCGAGGGCGATTTCACCCATTTACGGTAATTTCCGCGCCTACCGTCAGACGGAAGACTCGTCAGCGGTATCCGGCTCGGGGCTGGGGGATTCTCGACTACTCTGACGTTCCTGTCCACCGCGGGCGCGGCGCCGATCGCGTCCGGCCGGACGCGACGGCAGAACCGGAAGGGCTCGAGGATGTTTGATGCAAACGGCTTGGTGATCCTGGCAGTCGGCGCGCTGCTGTGTTTCTACGGGGTGCGGTCAGTGCATCTGGGCGTGATCGCCGCGGGATTCGGTCTGGGCTGGATCGTCAGCGGCCTGTTCAACGCCGGCGGTCTGACCATGTTCCTGTTCGGCCTGATCGGCGCGGTGTCGGCCTGGGTGGTCTGCTCGCTGATCTTCCGGTTCGCCGCGTACTTCGTGGGCGGCCTGACCGGAGCGGTGGGCGGCGCACGCCTCGCCGACCTGGTTCAGCCCGGCGACAATTCGTGGGCGGCCAGCGCGATCATCATCGTCGCCATCGCGGTCGCGGCCGCGTTCTGCGCCGACAAGTACCGCGCACGCGCACTGCTGTGGCTCACCTCCATCGGCGGCGCCAGCATGGTCCTGATCGGCGTCGGGCGCGCCTTCGAGCCGTTGAACTGGGTCGACAGTCCCGACTCGGCAGCGGCCAGCATCACCTCGAACGCGCTGTGGATCGCATTGTCGGTGGCGGGCTGGATCATCCAGCGGCGACTGTTCGCCGACCGCCTGGGCATCAAACCCCGCCAGAGCGAGGCCGCGGCCTAGGCCGCGCCTTCGTCGTCTCCGGGTGCGGGGATCTCCTCCCTGCGGTAGTTCGCAGTCGGCCGGCCGGAATGATCGCGGTCGCGCTCACGGCGGCCAGGAACAGCAGTCCGAATCGCAGGGTCCGCAGACGCGTGTCCTCGTTGACCTCCACCGCGGCGTCGATCTGTGCCGGGGTCGCGTCCGTCTGCTCCTCGAGAGCGGTCCGCAGATTGTCGTTGCTGACGAAGTTGACGTTATCGAGATTCACCTGTTCCACCAGCGAGTCGGGCAGTTCCGGGTGGCTCGCGACCGACGATGTGACCGTGAAGCCGAGGATGGTGACAGCAGCGCGCCGGCCACCGCCGTGCCCACCGCCGAAGCCAGATTCTGTGTGGTGCCGCGGACCGATCCGACGTCACCGGCCAGACGCGTCGGAGCCGCGGTCACGAGCACGTTGAAGACGAGGGTGACGAGGGCGCCCTGCCCGATGCCGAACACGATGAGCCCGATGATCGTCGCCGCCGTCTCCCAGTTGTTGCTCACCACGAATGAGAGCCACAGCAGTGCCGCGGTGGTGAGGCCGAAGGAGAAGACGCCGATGGTGCGGGGACTGTAGCGCCGGTAGAACCTGATCACGAGGAGCGCGGTCACGAACACCGTCAGGTTGAACGGAATCATCGCGATCGCGGTGTCGAACGACGAACGGCCCTGAACGATCTGGATGTACAGCGGCACGGTGAAGTTCAGTGCGGCCTCCAGCGAGACGACGATGAACATGGCGTACACCGCGGCACGCTCACGCGAACTGCCGAGCACCGACAGATCGACCAGCGGAACCTTGCCCGCCTTCATCCGCGACCGGGTCCAGACGAAGAAGCCCTGGCCGACGATGAGACCGAGCACGATCATCAGTGGCGCCGGCGAGACTCCGCCGACGTCGAAGGGCGCACCGGCGTCGGCGAAGAACAGGCCCCACGAGTTGAGGTTGTTGAAGCCGAGCGTCAGCAGCACCACCGAGCCACCGATCAGCACCGCGCCGATCACGTCGATCTCGATACTCGGGTCACCCTTGTCCGAGCGGAGGGTGAAGCTGAGCGCGAAGACGATGACCGCCACAGCCAGGACGATGCCGAACACCGGCCGCCAGCCCACCGACGCACCCAGCGCACCGCCGATGAAGAAGGCGCTCATGCCGGAGACCGCACGAGCCGAGCCGAGCGATCCCACCGCCGTCGCCTGCTGGTCGCCGACGTAGTTCTCAGCGATCAATGCGACCAGCGACGGCACGATGATGGCCCGCGGATGCTCCGGCCAGGCCCTGTCCGGCGATCGCCCACCCGACCGACGGCGAGAAGATCATCATCAGCGACGAGCAGGCGAAGGTGACGACGACGATCCGGAAGATCATCACCCATCCGACGCGCTGACCGAGTTTGCCGCCGAGCATCACCAATGCGGCCACGGCCAGCCCGTACATGACGATGGTGGTGCCGACGGCGGTGGGCGTGGCGTCGAAGTCGTCGACCATCCCGCCGATCGAGACCGGCAGCGCCGCGACGTTGAACGACATCAGGACCTGCGCGAAGAACAGTCCGATGAGCGGCAGCCACGAGCGCCGCTCCTCGCTGACCGGGACGGCGGTGGTCGTCATACTGCATCCTTTCGGGCGGCTGGTGCCGAAGAGTGGTGGGCGGGAGCCGAGGCGAAGATGTTCAAGCCGAGTGCACGTGAGAGATACGCGGTCGCCAACTGGCCGCGAACGCTGTTCCCGGCCGAATCCAGGAGGGGCGAGAAGGTGCCGATCGCGCCCTTGCCCGGGGCGATCGCGACGATGCCGCCCGAGACCCCGGACTTGGCGGGCAGGCCGATCTCGAACAGCCATTCGCCGGAACGCTCGTACATGCCGGTCGACGCCAGCACCGCGAGGGTGTCGCGGCAGACCTGGTCGGAGACCACCCGTTCACCGGTCACCGGGTTGACTCCGCCGTCGGCGAGCGTCGCGCCCATCACCGCGAGGTCGCGCGCGCTGACGCGGAGCGAGCACTGGCGCGTGTAGGTGTCGACCGCGTCCGACGGATCGATGTCGATGCGTCCGTAGCTCTCGAGCAATTGTGCGATCGCCCTGTTGCGCTGGTTGGTTCGCATCTCCGAATGGTAGATCTCGCCGTCGAGTTCGAGTTGCCGTCCGGCGAACCGGGACAGCCCCGTCCGGATCACCTCCCACTGTTCGGCCGGCGTGGCTCCGGGGACCAGCGCCGTGGTGGCGATGGCGCCGGCGTTCACCATCGGATTCATCGGGTGACCGTTGTTGAGTTCGACGGCGATCACCGAGTTGAACGACAAGCCGGTGTTGTTCACGCCGACCCGATCCTTGATGACGCCGTGGCCCACGGCGTCGCAGACCATCGCATAGACGAAGGCCTTGGAGATCGACTGAATCGAGAACAGCGTCTCGCACGCGCCGGCGCCGTGGACCGATCCGTCGATCTCTCCGACCGCCAGCCCGAACAACTCCGGGTCGGCGGCCGCCAGCCCCGGGATGTAGTCGGCGACGTGCCCGTCGGCATTGGACGCGTAGCGCGCATGCGCCTGGACGGCCAGGGCCTCGACGCGGTCCCATCCCGGCATGGCGCCGGTCGAGACCTGCTGAGCCACATCGTTCACGGTTCTGTCCACCGGCGTTCCTCTCGTCGACGCGCACTTCGTCGTCCGGTCATCGCAGGTTCCGCACGTTCCGGGCCGCACACCGGCTTTCAGCGTCGACGAGAGTCTCGAACCTCTAAACTCTTAGCGCAATGGCTGCCAACTCCCACCGGCCGCGCGCCGAGCATCTCGGCCCCGAGCGTCGTCGGCCCCAGATCCTCGACGCCGCGCTGGACATCGCCGTCTCCGAAGGCGTTTCGGCCGTGACCGTGGCGTCGGTGGCCGAGCGGCTGCGCGTCACCCGGCCGGTGATCTACGCGTGCTTCGCCAACCGCGTCGACATGATCGCCGAACTGGTCCAGCGCGAGGAGGGCCGGCTGCGCGAATCGATGACGACCGTGCTCCGCAGGCGAGCCGTCGACGCCGACGCGACGGTCTTCATCGACGGTTTCCGCGCGTTGCTCAACACCGTCGCCGAACAGCCCAAGACCTGGCGGCTGGTGTACGGCTCCCCCGACTCCGAAGTCGCGGAGTTCTTCGGCCGGGGACGGGCCGACGCCGTGGCCCGCTGCACCGATCTGCTGCGGCCGACCCTGGCGGCGTGGGGGATGCCGGAGGCGGACATCGACAAGAAGCTGTACCCGCTGGTGGAGTTGTGGGTCTCCGCCAGCGAGGGCGCCGTTCGCTCCCTGCTCGCCGATTCTCGTTGGGCGCCGGACGAACTGGCCGAATTCCTCGGCGAGAGCGTGTACCGCGCACTGCGGACGGCCGTCTGACGTCGCTGCGCAAGCTCGGGCGGTCAGCGGCGCAACGGGGCCGTGGCGTCGAACGCCTCCACACGGCTCCCGCTGTGCCAGGCGTGCCAGCGCCGCCACCGTCTCATGGAACCGGTCTGCCACCACCGGTCCACACCCGGCAGCACGCGGCGCGCCACTTCGATCACGGCGATGAAGGGCGCCCGTCCGATCAGCATCGCGACGCCGGGCAGCCCGCTCGGGAGCCGGTGGGCGCGCCGGTTCCAGGGCAGCATGAACAGCCGCGTGTAGCCGGCCTGCAGATGCAGGTGGAACAGGGCACGCAACCGGCCCGGGCCGCGCATCCCCGGATGCGGCGCGAACGCGGGGACGAACGACTCCGCCAGTTCGGAACCGAGACCGCCGGAGTCGTGTTTGCGCGTGGCGTCGAAGTAGTAGAGCAGCCGGAGGCCGTCGGCATAGGTATCCGGATACATCTCGTCCACCCGGCAACCGACCAGGTGACCGAGATACCGATTGAAATGGAGGACGGCGCGGACCTCCGACGGACTGGTCAGGAAGCCGAGCGCGGTCAGCCCGAAAGCCGGACCCACGCTGCCGCCGAGGAGGGTCAGCATCATCTCGCTCTGGCTGATCGGCAGACCGTACCGTTCGGCGTCCCACTCCGGATGCGCAAAGACGCGCGCCCGCACCGACACGTGCATCACGCGGACTCGCAGCGAGATGGCGCGCGCCGTCGACCCGGGAGTGAGCACCGCCCCCGGACGGCAGACCTCCAGCCACCACCGACTCGTCTCGAGATATCGGTTCAGCGCACTCGATCCCGCGTATCCGCCGGCGAGTGAGAGCGGCACCGCGAGAGACGCCTCGGTGTAGGTGTCCATCGTGCCCGCATTCCCGACCGCTCCGAGGTTGTAGCCCCAGCGTCGCCACACCGCCGCGCCCTGCTCCACCAGGTCCGGATCCACCCAGTCCGGGACCGTCTCGAACTCGGCGAAGAGAGCCCGCATCGATTCGGGCGCGTCGGGAACGTTGTCGATCCCCACTCGCAGCGCCTCGTCGAGGAGTTCGCGCGCCGCCGCACCGCCCATCTCACCGTGAAAGGTCTCGGCGACGAAGGCCTCCGCCGTCGGGTCGCCGGCGAGAAGTCCCGCAGCGAACGCCGAGCGCACGTCGTCGCCGGGAAACAGATCCACTCCCGTGATCCGCTCGATTCGATTCCGCAACCGCAGATGCGCGGGCGACACGACCAGTTCCATGCGGCAAGAGTAAGAGATGAACGCACCATTTTGAGACTGTTTGACTATATCGTCTCACCGGCTGCACGCGCACCAGCTCCCCGCGGCGGGGTCCCGAGCCACCCACGCGCGTCGGCGACGAAGCATAGGATCGACGTCGACCGTCCCGAACTCAGGAGCACCCATGGATGTCAGCGTCGTCTGGACCATCAATGCCCGCACCGCCTCCGTCGACAAGGCCGTCGAGAGCCTCGCGGAGATCCAGGAGGAGGGCTTTCGCCGAGTCTGGTGCACCCAGATGCCGAATGAGCCCGACGCCCTGACGATGCTGACGGTCGCGGGATGGGAGGTGCCGGAGATCGAGTTCGGTACCAGCGTGCTGCCGATGCAGGTGCAGCATCCGATGCTCCTGGCGCAACGCGCGCTGACCACCAACGCGATCATCGGTCCGCGCCTCCATCTGGGACTCGGCCTGAGCCACCAAGTGGTCACCGAAGGCATGTGGGGCGTCTCCTACAAGCGGCCCGTCCAGCGCACCAACGAGTACCTCGACGGCCTGCTCCCGCTACTGAACGGCGAAAAGGTCAGCAGCGCGGGCGAACTCGTGACGACGCGGGGCGCCCTGACGATCGCCGACGTTCCCGCGCCGCCGGTGTACCTGGCCGCGCTGGGACCGAAGATGCTCGGCATCGCGGGCAGTCGCACGGCGGGCACGGTGACCTGGATGACCGGGCCCAAGACCTTGCGCGATCACATCGCCCCCACCCTGCGCACAGCCGCCGAGGCCGCGGAACGCTCGGCCTCCGACGTGCGCGTGGTGGCGATGCTGCCGGTCTCGGTGACCGACGACGCCGACGGCGCCCGCGCCGCCGCGGCCGAGCAGTTCGCGATGTACGACAACCTGCCCTCGTACAAGGCGATGCTCGACCGCGAGGGCTTCACCGGTCCGGGCGACGCCGCGATCGTCGGCGACGAAGCCACCGTCGCCGACCGCGTCCGGGAGCTGGGAGCCTTCGGCGTCGACGAGTTCGTCGGCATACTGTTCGATCGCGACCGCGAGACTCGCGCCCGCACGCGCGCTCTCCTGCGGACGCTGGATGCGTGATGTCCGACTCCCAACCCAGGGCCGACTAAGCAAAGTTAGGTGAGCCTGGGTTACTATTCGGCTCATGAAGTCGACTATGAAGACCGTCCTGGCACTGGTGGCGGGTCTGCTGGCCGTCGTCCTGACGGTGTCCGCGTGCAGCGCTCCCGACGAGGACGAGGCCTCGGGCGGCCCGATCCAGGTGAACACCGCGCAGGGACCGGTGACGGTGAAGGGCACTCCCAAGCGGATCGTCACCCTCGGCGCGCAGTGGATCGACACCGCACTGGCCTTCGGCGTCAAGCCCGTTGCCTACCTCGACAACATCCAGATCCTCACCGGCAGCCCGTCGCCCTGGACCGGTGACAAGCTGCAGGGATCGACGGCACTGGATCCGGAGAACCTGGTGGCGCAGATCGCCAAGGCCGAGCCCGACCTGATCCTCGCCGAGGGCTACATGCCCAAGTCGCAGCCGGAGAACTTCGAGAAGATCAGAAAGATCGCGCCCACCATCCCCGGCGTGACCGGTCAGCAGGTGGACCCGTGGCAGGACCTTGTCGCGCTGATGGGCACCCTGCTGCGTCAGGACGGCAAGGCCAAGGAGATCACCGCCGGCGTCAACAACCAGATCGCCGACTTCAAGAAGGAGCTCCCGGGTCTGGCGGGCAAGACGTACGCGATGGCGTACATGTACTCCGCCGATCAGATCCAGGTGATGGCCGATCCGAACGACGGCGCCGCGTACCTGTTCAACGAACTCGGCATGAAGGTCGCGCCCAAGCTGCTCGCTCAGTTCGAGAAGACGAAGAACCCGCGCTTCCCGATCTCCACCGAGAACGTCCCGATGCTCGACGCCGATGTCCTGATCGTCACGGCGAACACCCCGGCTCTCAAGAGCGCGCTGCGCAAGCTGCCGGGATACTCGGAGCTCGAGTCGGTCCGCAGCGGGGCCGTCGCCGATCTGTCCGTCGCCGACATCAGCGGACTCAATCAGCCGACGCCGCTGGCGATCCCGTACCTGCTCGACGAGCTGAAGCCTGCCTTCCAGAAGGCGACGGCCTGATCGGATGACGGGTCCCTCGCGGACCGCCCTGCGCAACGTCTACACCTGGCGTCCCGGCAGCAAAGCCGTGCTCGGCGCTCCCGGGACCGCTACGGTTCTGCCGGCGAAACGCCGGTTGACCGGACTGGTGCCCATGCAGGGCGGCGTACTCAAAGCACTCAACGCCGGCCCGGTCGCCTTCGACGCGGCACCGCCTCCGCCGGTCGCCGATCTGCTGCGCGATCTGCTGTCGGCCGGTGCACTCGAACTCGCCGTCTCCCGCGGCGAGACCGAGCTGTACCGCCTCCGGCCGTTCCGCTCCGTCGATTCCACGCGCCCCGAGCCGCGTCACGCCGACGGGGTGCTGTCTCGATTCACGGTGCTCCGCAGGACGGGCGGCGAGGTCGTCGCCGAGAACCCGCGCTCCTGGTGCGACGTGGTGATCGGCGACCCTTCGGTGGCCGCGATCCTGGCCGGCGGCCGAGACGACGACCTCGTCGCCGACTCGCTGTGGTCGGATCTGCTGTGGACCGGTCACGCCGTTCTCGACGCCGACGGCGAGGAGTCCGATTTCTCAGCGGCCGCGTGGAGTCCCCACGAACTCTGGTTCCACCGTCGGAGCACCGTCGGCGACCGCGGCACCAGTTGGGCCCACTTCGGCCCCACCCGCTGGGCCGACGGGCACTTCGCGCCGGTCCCCGCGTCGCCCGAACCGTACCCGGGCGAGAGCATCCCGCTGCCCGTGCCCGACCTCGACCGCCTGTCGCAGTCGGACGTTCCCTTGGCGCGCGTCGTCGAGGATCGGGTGTCCGTCCGCAGCTTCGACGACGCCGCACCGATGACCGTCGCGGAGCTGGGCGAGCTGCTGTATCGCTGCGCCCGAACTCGGAACGTGGCCACCCTCGAGCGTTCCGGCACCGCCGTCACCGAGCTTCCTTCTCGCCCCTACCCTTCCGGCGGCTCGCTCTACGAACTCGAGATCTACCCGGTGATCCGCACCGTCGACGGCGTCGCACCCGGGATGTACCACTACGACTCGTACCGGCACGCACTGCGCCGGGTGGCCGACATCGACGACCCCGCCGTGAATCGGCTGCTCTCGCCCGCCGCTCTCACCCTCGCCGACGGCGAGTTGCCGCAGGTGATGCTCGCCCTGGCCGCTCGGGCGGGCCGAATGATGTGGACGTACGAGCAGATGGCGTACGCGGTGATCCTCAAACACGTCGGCGTGCTGACCCAGACGCTGTATCTCACCGCCACGGCGATGGGTCTCGGCGGGGTCGCGCAGGGATACGGCGACACCGCGGCATTCGCCGCGGCCACCGGCCGCGACGAGTTGGAGGAATGCAATGTGGGGACCTTCGTGGTGGGCCGTCCCCGCGTCTGAGCCGGGCCCGCGCCTCAGTCCCGGTTGAGCGCGACCGCCGCCTGGACCAGCGCCACGAACGCGTCCGCGTCGAGATCGTCCGATTCGGCGAGGTCGACGGCACGGCGGGTTCCGCCGGTCGCGGGGACGAACAGCCCGGCGGGATCCGGCAGCGACGCGCCCTTGGCGAAAGTGACTTTGACCTTCGCCTTGTAGGTCTCGACGGTGCAGATCAGACCGTCGAGCGAGAAGGTCGGCACTCCGTCGGGATTCGAGGGCTTCTTCCACTTCGCCTCTTCGACGACACCGGGTGCGGCGCGGTGGATCAGTGAACGGATCTCGTCGACGCGGGTCGCCCGCCAATCGCTGCTCATGGGCTCACGGTAATCGATTGCGGCCGTCTCCGATCGCCGCACAGCACGGACACAACGTCTGCCCGGGTTCGATCACCCAGCCGTCGGCTGCGGCGAAGTCGACGGCGGCGGCGCCCGACCGGCATCGGAGCCAGTAGGCGCGCTCGCATCGGGAACATCGGATCTCACTCGTGGGCCGCGGCGCGGCGGACTCCCGTGGAGGCAGGACTGCAGTCATCGAAATGCTCTGATCGTCGTTCTCATGAGAGATCGTGAGGTGCCGGGCGGCCCGGGGTTTCTCCCCGGGACGCCCGGCACACGGTTCGGTTACGGGACTTCGGAACGGTGAGGGAGTGCGTCGGCCTGCGCCGCTCCCCGCACGGTGTGGGGGTAGTCGTCAGGTTCGGCGCCGTCCGCATCGACCGGATGCTGCTGTTCCAGCCAGTCGATCGGATCGACTTCCAAGACACTCGTCATCGACGACCTCCTTCGGTGAAGAGAATGCGCGACGCCTGCGGCGGCTGTCAGCGGGTCACTCCGTCGCAGCGGTGATCGACCGCGGCTCGCCCTTGTGCTCGATCTCGATCTTGCGGGGCTTGGCCTTCTCCGACAGCGGGATGGTGACCGTCAGTACGCCGTTGTCGTACTGCGCATTGATTCCGGACGTGTCGATTCCCTCACCGAGGGTGACCTGGCGCCTGAAGGTTCCGGAGAAGCGTTCGCTGGCCAGCCATTTGGCGTCTTCGGACGGCACGGTCCGGTGAGCCGACAGGGTCAGCACGCCGTTGTCGACGCTGACGTCGATCGATCCGGGGTCGACGCCGGGAAGGTCGGCAGCGAGAACGTAGTGACTGTCGACCTTGTAGAGGTCCATCGGCATGAATCGGGGAGTCCGCGCAGTTCCTGCCTGGCCGGAGAGCAGGCCGCGGGCGAGGGCGTCAAAGTCGCTGAATGGATCGAAGCGAAGCACAGCACCACACCTCCTATTCATTTGTCACCAGCCGGTTCGACTGATGATCGTCGACTGTGCACCACCAAATTTAGCACTCTCGATCATCGAGTGCCAGATTTTCGTGTCTCTTGTGCCAGATTTCGGCGATACCGCGCGCGCTGCGGCCCGCGCCCGGTCAGTCTGGTGCAGGCCGTCTGAGAACACGACCGATACCACCCTCACGACATCGAAAGGTCACCCGTGCCCGCTGAGTTCAATCCGACCATCACTCGTCGCCAGGCACTCGCCGCGGGCGGCGCGGCCGTCGCCGCCGCATTGGTCGCGCCGGGTCACGGGATCGCGGCAGCGGCCGGGCCGTCACCGGACGCCGACGTCATCATCGTCGGTCACGGACTGTCCGGACTCGTCGCGGCGTCCGAACTCGCCGATCGCGGACGCAAGGTGCTCATCGTCGATCAGGAGTCGGGACAGAACGTCGGTGCCCAAGCGCACTGGAGTCTGGGCGGACTGTTCTTCATCGACAGCCCGGAGCAGCGTCTCGCCGGCATCCGCGACTCGCACGAGCGGGCACACCGCGACTGGTTCGCCACCGCGGGCTTCGACCGCTCGCCGCACAGCGTCGACGGCGAGGACTACTGGGCTCGGAGATGGGCCGAGAAGTACCTGGAATTCGCCGCCGGAGAGAAGCGGTCGTGGCTGGCGGGAATGGGCGTCTCGTGGGTCCCCGTGGTCGGATGGGCCGAGCGGGGCAACGGCGTTCCGGGCACTCCCGGCAACACCGTCCCCCGATTCCACACCACGCTCGGCACCGGTCCGGGAGTCGTCGAACCGTTCGTCCGGCGGGTGCGCGAGGCGCAGCGCCGCGGACGGATCCGGTTCGCGTTCCGGCATCGGGTCGACGAACTGATCACCGCGCAGGGAGCCGTGGTCGGCGTCCGCGGCTGCGTCCTCGAACCGAGTTCGCTGCCGCGAGGAAAAGCCAGTTCCCGCAAGCAGATCGGGGATTTCGAACTCCACGCCCCACTGGTGATCGTGGCGTCGGGCGGCATCGGAGGCAATCACGACCTGGTGCGCCGCAACTGGCCGGCACGGCTGGGAACGGCGCCGGAATTCATGGTCACCGGCGTCCCGCAGCACGTAGACGGCCGGATGCTCGGCATCGCCGAACGATCAGGCGCCCGGCTCGTGAACCGCGACCGCATGTGGCACTACACCGAGGGCCTGCGGAATCATTCGCCGATCTGGCCCGGACACGGTATCCGGGTGCTCGGAGCCCCGTCGTCGATGTGGTTCGACGCGGCCGGTCGCCGATTCGGCGAACCGGGCATCCCCAGCCACGACACTCTCGGCACCCTCGAACTCATCCAGCGCTCCGGCTACGACTACTCGTGGTTCGTCTTGAACAAGCGGATCATCGAGAAGGAGTTCGTGCTCTCGGGCTCCGAACAGAACCCGGAGCTGACCGCCAAGAACCTCCCGCTGTACCTGGTGCACCGCGCCACCGACGACGTTCCGAAACCCGTGCAGGCCTTCCTCGATCGCGGACCGGACTTCGTCACGGCGGGCAGCGTCGAAGCGCTGACGGCCAAGATGAACGCCCTTGTCGGTACCGATCTGGTCGATCCGGGTTCTCTGAAGAAGCAGATCGCGCACCGCGACCGTGAGGCCTTCAACCCGAAGAGCACCGATCCGCAGATCAAGAGCATCCGGCGGTCGCTGGCCTACGTCGGCGACAACCTCGTGCGCACCGTGCCGATGCACCGAATCCTCGACCGCGATGCGGGACCGCTCATCGCGATCAAGATGAACATCCTGACCCGGAAGTCCCTCGGCGGACTGCAGACCGATCTGTCGGGCCGGGTCCTGTCCGCGGACGGCCGGCCCGTCGAAGGGCTGATGGCCGTCGGTGAGGCCTCCGGCTTCGGTGGCGGCGGCGTCCACGGCTACCGAGCACTCGAAGGGACCTTCCTGGGCGGGTGCCTGTTCACCGGCCGCACCGCGGGCCGGGCCGCCCATCGCCTGCTGTGATACGCGACCGGCCGCGGCCGCTCAGCTGAAGATCGAGAGGTCGACGGCCTCGGCCATCGTGCGGTAGCCGGCCGGACCCGCTGGCGCTCCGAATCGGCCCGCGGGGCGGCGTAGCCGCTGAAGAGCGAGTCGGACGCCGGCAGGATCGTCGCCACGTGAACACGGACGCCGTCGGCCTTCAGGCGGGCGATGATGTTCTTGTACCTGGCGATCACCTGGTCGGCGGTCGAGCCGAGCCGAGGACTTACCGAGACCCCAAACACACAGGAGCGCAGCGCCCCCCAGGCCAGTCGAGTAAGCGGAGGAGCGAAGCGACGAAGCGCATCGAGACCCGTCGTCACACGCTGTGGATACCCGCATTGCACCCCGCCCCGACGTCCGCCACAGTCGCCTCATGCACGGCTTCATGTACATCCTGAAATGCGCGGACGGCAGCTATTACGTGGGGAGCACGCGGAATATCGAGCATCGGTTCGAGCAACACCAGTCAGGTCGCGGGTCGGCATATACCCGGAATCGCTGTCCGGTCGAGCTGGTCTTCTGTGAGGAGTTCGATTCCATCGAGGATGCGTACGCGATGGAGAGACGCGTGTCGAAGTGGTCGCGCGCGAAACGAGAGGCGCTGATCGCCGGCGATTTCGACGCGCTGCGCCGCGCGGCGAAGAAGGGCTTCCGCCCGGGCCAGACGCCGCCGTCGAGGCCGCAGGAGTGATTGCCCAGGCCTATGAGTAAACCGAGGGCGCATCGAGACCACCCCGGCGGCAACGTCTCGATACGCTCCGTCGCTCCGCTCCTCCGCTTACTCGACAAACCTGAACGGTGCCCCAGGACCGTCGAGTAGAACGAGGCGCAAGCCGAGGACGCATCGAGACCCCGGGCGACGTCCGTCTCGATGCGCTTCGTCGCTTCGCTCCTCCGCTCACTCGACAAACCTGTAAGGTCGACAGGCCTGACAGAACGCCCCAAGACCGTCGAGTAGGACGAGGCGCAAGCCGAGGACGCATCGAGACCCCGGGCGGCGACGTCTCGATGCGCTTCGTCGCTTCGCTCCTCCGCTTACTCGACAAACCTGTGGGGTCGACAAACCTGATAGAACGCCCCCAAGACCGTCGAGTAGGACGAGGCGCTAGCCGAGGACGCATCGAGACCCCGACGCCCGTCTCGATACGCTTCGTCGCTCCGCTCCTCCGCTCACTCGACAAACCTGTCGGGTCGACAGGCCTGATAGAACGGCCCAGGACAGGCGAGTAGGGCGAGGACGCATGGAGACCCGTTCGTCTCGATGCGCTTCGTCGCTTCGCTCCTCCGCTTACTCGACAGGCCAGAGGTCGACAAACCTGGGGCACCTCGGGCCAGTGCGATGCCCCGTCTCGGTCCGCTCCTCCGCTACTCGAGAGGCTTTGGGGGTTCGGCGCTTGAGAGGGCGGAGAGGGAGCGGGACCAGAGGGTGGAGAGGCGGGCGATGTCGGCGGGCGAGAGGACCGTGGAGCAATAACGCCAGTTCGTCACCAACTGAGGGCCGTCGTCGGTCGCGCGGACCACGGCGACCACGTCGAGCGCGTATCGCAGCGGAAGATCCGGCTCGGGATCGGTCGGCAGATGCTCGTTCAACTCCAGGTCGACGACCGGCTGCCACGCGCCCGGATCCTCACCCGCGACACCCAGGTCGAAGCGGCCCAGATAGTTGAACTCCACCTGCGGTTCGACGCCCTCGACCAGGTCGGCGTCGCGTTCGGCATAGCGCAGCAGCCCATAGTCCAGACCCCGGTTCGGGACCGCCTCCAGCTCCGCAGTGACACGCTCGAGCAGACGTCGCCCCTCGCCGGAGTCCGCTTCCAATGCGTCGACCGTGACCGTCGTGCCCGCGGCCAGCCGCACCGGGAACACCGTGGTGAACCAGCCGAGCGTGCGCCCGGTGTCGATGTCGTCCCCGACGGTCGCATCCTCTCTGCCGTGACCTTCGAGCGCGATCAGCGCTCCCGCCGACGGGTCCTGGTCGCGCTCGGCGCGCCAGGATGCGAAGGTCGCCGTCAGCGCGGTCAGCAGGAACTCACGCATCCCGATCCGCTGATCGATCCGGTCCAGGATCTCGGCCGTCACGGCGACGTCGGTCAAGACGGGCGCCGACGTCAACTCGCTCCAGGTGTCGCGGCCGATCTCCGGTCGACGCGAACCGATCACCGGGTCGTCGGCACACACCTGCGACCGCCAGTAATCCCGCTGTGCGGCAACGGCTTCCGTTCCCGACCTCGCGAGCATTCGACGACTCCACGCGCGGTAGTCGGTGTACTCCGCGGGCAGTGCCGGCGGCGCGCCCGCGGCGACGGCCGCGCCGGCCTGGGCCATGTCACCGAAGAGGATCTGCCAGCTCACCGCGTCCACCGCGAGATGGTGGATCGCGAGCAGCAGGACGTCGCCGCCCCCGCTCGGCACCACGCGAACCGCGGCCACCATGTCTCCGCGATCGGGATCGACGGCCTCGTTGGCCTGGCGGGCGGCGATGGTGATGAGCGTGCCCAACTGTTGCCCCGGCTCACCGTCGATCACCCAGAATCGACTCGCCGCGTCCACCGCACCGGGTTCGCGGGTCACGAGCACTCCGCTCTCCCGGGTGGACCGCAGCATGTCGTGCGCATCCAGCACGGCCTGCAGCACCTGGACCACCTCGGCGTCCGTGCACCCGTCGGGCAGTCGGAACAGCACCGTCTGCGTGAACCGCCGCCACCGGCCGCCCTCGTACATCCACTCCACCACCGGCAGCGCGGGCACCTCGCCGTACTCGCGCTCGGCGGCGATCCGCGCCAGACGCTCGCCCCGGCGGACCGCGTCGGCCAAGTCGCGAACGGTGGGAAAGGCCATGACGTCGCGCGCCGCGATCTCGTCGCCGCCCGCACGCAGCGCGGTCACCAACGCCATCGCGACGATGCTGTCCATGCCGAGGTCGAAGAAGTCGTCGTCGGGACCGGGACGGGTGCCGAGCACGCCCTCGACGGCCGCGGCCACCCGCTCCTCCACCTCGTCGAGCGGTCGGCCCGTCTCCCCGCCGCCGGCCAGCGCCGCGCGCGCCGACTCCCCCAGCAGCACCGAATCGAGCTTGCCGTTACGGTTCACCGGCAGCACCGGCAGCACGACGATCCTCGTCGGGATCATGTGCGACGGCAGCTTCTGCGCCAGTTCGCCGCGGACGACGGCGGCGTCGAGACCCGCCCCGTTGGTCGCCCCCGAGACGAATCCGACCAGCGCCGCACCGATCGGCCGATCGACCACCACCACGGCGGCCTCGCGAACCCCGGGCACCGCCCTGAGTCCTGCCTCCACCTCGCCCACCTCGATGCGGTAGCCGCGGATCTTGACCTGGTCGTCGCCGCGTCCCACGAAGACGATGTCGCCGACTGCGTTGCGGCGCACCAGGTCTCCAGTCCGGTACATGCGCTCCCCAGATCGGATCGGGTCGGCGACGAAGGCTGCCGCCGTCTGCCCCGGGCGCCCCTGATAGCCGCGAGTGACCTGGTCCCCGGTCAGGTACAGCTCACCGATCACCCCGTCGGGAACCGGCCGCAGGCGGGAGTCGAGCACCCGCGCACTCATCCGGTCGGTGGGTCCGGCGATCGTCGGCACCGGCGACTCCGACACGCGCGCGACCATCGCCTCGACGGTGGTCTCGGTGGGTCCGTAGCAGTTGAAGACCGCCGTCCGCGGCAACGACCCCAGTTGGTCCCACAGCGCCGGACCGATCGCCTCGCCACCGAGTGCGAGCACCGTCAACGTCGGCCGACCCGGTTCCCCGGACACCAGCCCGGCCGCCGAGAGCTGGCCGAACATCGACGGCGTGGTGTCGATCATGTCGATCCGGCGCTCGGCGAGCGCCGCGACCAGACGCGTGGCGTCGCGCGTCTGCTCATCGGAGAACAGATGGACCTCGTGGCCGTCGAGCAGGGCGGCCAGCGGCTGCCACGACGCGTCGAAGGAGAACGTCCAGGCGTGCGCCACCCGCAACGAGCGGTCGAGCCGCCGGCGGCCGACCGACAGCACGCGGTCGCGGTGATCGCGGGCATAGCTGGCCAGCGCTCCCTGCGTGCCGATCACTCCCTTGGGCTCGCCGGTGGAGCCGGAGGTGAAGATGAGATACGCCGCATCGGCCGGGGACACCTCGACGGATTCCCCGCCATGCCGATCCCCGCCGTCCCAATCGGTGACGACGGTGCGCCCCGCGAACAGATCGACGAACTCGGGGTCGGTGAGAACCACGTCCGCACGGGACTGGTCGAGCAGATTCTCGATCCGGGCGACCGGCATGGACACGTCGATCGGCACGTACGCGGCACCGGCGAGCATCGCCCCCAGCACGCCCGCGACCGTCCGGCCCGACCGTCGCGGCGCCACCGCCACCACGTCACCGCGTCGCACTCCCGCAGACCGCAGGTCCCCCGCAACCGCCAGCGACCAGCGGTGGAGCTGATCGTAGGTCCACGTGCCGTCGTCGGCGACGAGCGCGACGGACGCCGGAGAGGTCCGTGCCTGTTCGCAGAACAGCCCGATCGCCGTGGTTCCGGCGGGCAGCGGCGTACCGCGCGACGGCCGTGCCGCCCATTCCCTCTCGTGATCGAGCAGCGCGTCGAGCGTGTCGGCAGGAGCGTCCGCGGCGTCGGGCAGCGCCCGGAGCACCGCGAGCACCCGTTCGACGGCCTGCGCCGGATCGATCGGTCCCAGCGATTCGGCGACCGACTCGCTCATCACGATCAGCTCCCCGTCGAGCTCGTAGGCGACGACGGTCAGCGGGTAGTGCGACAGCGACTCCATCGCGAGAGGCAGGAAGCGGGTGCCGTCCGGCGCGGTGACGGGTTCGGTCGCCGAACCGATCGGAGCGTTCTCGTAGACGAAGAGCGTGTCGAAGAGGTTCGGGGTACCGGCCGCGCGCGCGATGTCCGCGAGGCCGAGGAATCCGAGGTCGCGCATCCTGGCCGACGACCGCTGCAGTGCGGTGCAGGCCTCGAGGACGGTCGGCTGAGCTCGCAGGTCGACGCGCACGGGGACGGTGTTGATGAACAGCCCGACCATCTCGCCGGCCCCCGGCAGACTCTGCGGTCGGCCCGAGATGGTGGTCCCGAAGACCACGTCGGTCCGGTCGGCGAGCCGGCCGAGGACCACCGACCACGCGTACTGCGTCACAGCCGCCGGAGTCAGTCCGGCCCGGCGCGCCCAACCCAGAACGCGCGAGGTCTCCGCGGCGTCGAGCGTTCGCCGGTGCCGCACCGGTTCGGTGGCCGGGGTCCCCGGGGCGCCGATCAACAGCGGCGACACCCCGTCCAAATACGACGTCCAGGTGTCGAGCGCCGCGGCGGTGTCCTGCTCCGCCAGCCACGCGATGTAGTTGCGGTACGGCTTCACCGGCGCCAGTCCGTCGGCGCTGCCGCCCGCGCCGTAGATCGCCAGCAGCTCGCGGAAGAAGAGCGCGATCGCCCAGCCGTCCATGAGGATGTGGTGTGCGGTGAGCAGCAGCCGGTGCCTGCCCTCGGGCAGTGCGGCGAGCACCACCCGCATCGCAGGGCCGCGACGCAGGTCGAACCGCTGCGAGCGTTCGGCGAGCGCGAGATCGTCGAAATCGTCGGGATGGGTCCGCACCTCGCGCCACGGCACGGTGACCTGGGTCGGCACGATCTGCACCGGGTGCGGAACGCCTTGATCCCACAGACTGACACGGAGATTGGGATGCCGCGTGAGGACGGCGGCGACACTGCGGCGCAAGACCGCGGCGTCGAGCGGTCCGCTGATCTCGACGACGAACTGCATGCTGTAGACGTCGAGGCCGTCGCCGGCCATCTCCGAGAGCGAGAACAGCCCGGCCTGCAGCGGCGAGAGCGCGAGGACGTCTTCGATGGCCGGCTTCGACTGCTGCTCCGGGCTCACTGCTGCGCCTCCCACGCCGAGCCGAGCGCCGACAGCATGTCACTCGACAGCCCCGACGCCGACATCGGCGACGCATCGACCGGCTGCGGCTCCGGCTCGACGGTGTCGTCGTTCCGGGCCCGCGCGGCGTCGACCGCCTCGGCCAGTTCGGCGATCGAGTAGTGGTCGAAGATCTGCTGCGGATCGAGAGCGATGCCCGCGGCCGCCGCACGCGCCGACCACTGGATCGAGATGACGCTGTCGCCGCCGACCGCGAAGAAGTTGTCGTCGCGCCCGATCCCGGTGACCCCGAGCAGTTCCTCGAGCATGGTCACCAGTGCCCGCTCGGTCGGCGTCTGGGTGCCGCCGCCGGCGGTGTACACCTCGGCGACCGGCGCGGCCGCCGGTGCGGCGGCGTAGTTGTCGATCACCAGCGACGCGGGCGAGAGCGCGCGCAGCGTCTCCGGAAGTGCGGTGGCGGCACCCGGACCGTCGACGATCCAGGTCGCGACCGAGGCGCAGTGCGTCAGACCCGCGTGCGGCAGACCGGCGAGTGTCGCGGGCCGCGCCTGAACGCGTCGCGGCGACCCGGCGGCGATGAGTTCGGCGAGCACGGCGGGATCCTCACCGTGCACGGAGGCGTCGAGTGCATCCGGTATCGGCCGGACCGTCACCTCCGACAGCCGTCGCTGCGGATTCTCCGCCAGGGCTTCGAGGAGCGTCGTGAATCGGTCGGCGATACCGCGCGCGGTGTCCTCGTCGTAGAGGTCTGCGCTCGCGACCAGCCGGCCGCTCAGGCTGCCGTCGCCGCAGGTGGTCACGATCAGATTGAGATCAAGGTAGGAGGTGTCCACCTCCATCGGGAGGATGTGCATGGACGTGCCCTCCGCGAGCTGGACCACGGGCTCGCCTGCCGTATCGCGGAAGTGGACCATGCTCTGGAACAGCGGGTTCCGGGCCCGGGTGCGGCGCGGGTTCAGCGCCTCCACCAGGCGTTCGATCGGCAGATCCTGGTGGGAGAAGGCGTCGAGCACGGCGTCGCGGGAGCGGTGCAGAACGTCGTTCAGTGTCGGCTCGCCGGTCAGATCGGTGCGCAGAACCACCATGTTGGCGAGCAGCCCGACGATGTCGGCGGTCGCCGGGTCGGCCCGCCCCGCCGACGGAGTGCCGATCGCGATGTCGACGCCGCCGCCGAGCATGTGCAGCGCAGCCGACCACATGGCGGTGAGCGCCATGAAGTCACTGACCGCACTGCCGCGGAAGACGGTCTTGAGCCGCTCGTAGCGCGAAGCGCTGATATCGAAGTCGACGATCACCCCGCGGTGGCTCAGGCCCTCGGGGCGGGGCCGGTCGGCCGCCACCAGGATCTCGTCCGGAAGTCCTTCGAGCCGGTCGCGCCAGAAGTCGATCTGGGCACGCCCGTAGCGGCCGGCGTCGCTGTCGGGGTCGGCGTCGAGACCGAACATCGAGTGCTGCCAGCGCGCCACGTCGGTGTACTCCGGTCCGGCCGGCCGAGGAGTGAGGGCGGGACCGCCGGTCCGCGCACGGTAGGCGGCGGCGAGGTCGGCGATGATGATGTCGGTGCTGCCGTGGTCGACCACCATGTGATGAATCACCAGCGCGAGCACCGACGACGACCCGGCCCGCACCAGGTGTGCGCGCACCAGCGGCGCCGCCGCCAGATCGAAGATCAGCTCCCCGGTCTGCGCCGCGATGCGCACGGGGTCGTCGGCATCGGTGGCCTCGGTGATGCTCAGCGGCACCTCGATGTCGGCGTCGTCGCGGATCACCTGGACCGGCAGTCCGTCGATCTCGCTGAACGAGGTCCGCAGCGAGCGATGCCGCCGGACCACGTCCGCGATCGCGCCGCGCAGAGCGTCGTCGTTCACCGGCCCTTCGACGGCGAGGGTCAGCACGATGTTGTTCTCCGCGCTCGCGCCGCCGAACCGCTCGTTGAACCACATGGCGAGCTGGGAGAACGACAGCGGCGCCCGCTCGACCTCGTCACCGGCCACCAGCGGAGGTCGGACCGGTTCGGTGTGCTGCGGCTCCGGCGTTCCCAGGGCGATCCCGCCGAAGTCGGCGCTGGTCCAGTCCCCGTCGGCCCAATCGCTCCCCTCCGCGTCGCCTTCTGTCCAGGCGCCGTCCGCCCAGCCGTCCTGGTCCGGGTCCGCGTCGAGGTCGACGCCGAGCTCGGCGCGCGCCTTCTCGACCAGCAGTGCGGACAGCCCGGCCACCGTCGGGGCGTCGAACGGTGCCCGGACGTCGACGTCGAGCCCGAACTCGGCCGAGAGGGCGGTCACCAGGCGGGCCGCGAGCAGCGAGTGGCCGCCGAGATCGAAGAACGAGTCCGCGGACCCGATGGTCCGGCCGCCGAACAGCTCCGAGAACACCGCCGCCACCCGCCGCTCGGTGGGCGTCGCCGGCTCCACGAAACCCGCGGCCTGCGTGGCCGGCACCGGAAGCGCAGCGCGGTCGAGCTTGCCGTGCACGGTGATCGGCACCTCGTCGATGGCGACGACGGCGTCCGGAATCATGTGCGACGGAAGTGTCTGCGCGGCGTGGTCGCGGAGCGCCTGCGGGTCGGGGACCGCGCCGGACTCGCCGATCACGTACGCGAGCAGTCGGTCGTCGACCACGGTAACCAGGGCACGCTGGACGTCCTCGTGCGCGGCGAGCACCGCCTCGATCTCACCGGGTTCGATGCGGAAGCCGCGGACCTTGATCTGGTCGTCGGAGCGGCCGACGAACTGCAGCTCCCCGTCTCCGCCGCGCCGGGCGAGATCGCCTGTGCGGTAAAGACGTTCACCCTTTCCGAAGGGGTCCGCGACGAATCGCGCGGCGGTCAGTCCGCTGCGGCGCAGGTAGCCGCGCGCCAGCTGACGTCCGCCGAGGTACAGCTCGCCGACCACTCCGTCGGGCACCGGTTGCAGGCCGGCGTCGAGCAGGTGCGCCGCGACCCCCGGATTGGGACGGCCGATCGGCACCACCGCGCCGCCGCGCGGTCCGTCGACCCGGTGATGGGTGGCCGCGACGACGGCTTCGGTGGGCCCGTAGTTGTTGCTGAGGTCTGCGGTGAACGCGGTGGTGAACTCGTCGGCGACCTCACCCGGCAGCGCCTCGCCGCCCACCGGCACGGTGCGCAGCGTGGTCCACTGCTTGACCTCCGGGATCAGCAACAGCGTGGAGAGCATGCTCGGCACCATGTGCATCACCGTCACTTGCTCGCGGACCAGCAGGTCGGCCAGGTAGGCGATGTCGGTGAGCGCGCCCTTCTTCGGGATCACGAGGGTGGCGCCGGCGGTCAGGGTCGCGAAGATCTCGAACATCGACGCGTCGAAGCTGACCGACGAGGTCTGCACGAGGCGGTCGTCGGAGCCGACGACGCTGGTGGCGCCGAATGCCCGCAGATGCTCGGCGATCGCCCGGTGCTCCACGGCCACGCCCTTCGGGGTGCCGGTGGATCCGGAGGTGTAGATGATGTAGGCCAACGATTCCGGCAAGGGCCCGGGAAGGTCGAGACGCCGCGGCGCCTCTTCGGGTTCGGCGCGCAGCCGCTGCACTTCGGCGGCGTCGAGCACCAGCACCGGACGGGCGTCCTCGAGCAGGAAGGCGGTGCGGTCGGCCGGGTAGTCCGGATCCACCGGCAGGTAGGCGGCGCCGGTCTTGAGCACCGCCAGCGCGGCGACCACGAAGTCCTCGCTCGCGGACATGCGCAGCGCGACCACGGCGTCCGGCGCCGCCAGCGCCGGGCCCGCGGCGTGCGCGATCCGGGCCGCGAGTACGTCGACGGCGGTGCCGAGTTCGGCGTAAGTGATCGAGCGGTCGTCGGTGACGATCGCCGGGTGGGCGGGACGCTGCGCCACCGCGGCCTCGAACATGCCGACGAGGGTGTCGGGAACATCGTCGACCGCGGGTCCGGCGGCCGCGGAGACCACCGCCGAGAGCGCCTCGTCATCGAGCAGTCGTGCGTCCCGGATGGGCGCGTCGGGCCGGCCGAGGACGTCGGTGAGGAAGGTCGCGTACGCGGCGAGCAGCGCCTGCGCCTCCGCATCGCGCAAGCGGGACGACTGATACTGCAGTTCCAGGACGGGTTCGGTACCGGACACGATCGCGAACTCCAACGGCAACTGGGCGTTGGGAGCGTGGAGGTGGTCGAGGTGTTCGACGCGGAGGCCGTCGAGCCCGAGCCCGGACAGATCACGGCGCAGCGACAGGCTCGCCGAGACCAGCCCGGCCAGACCGGCGCGGCGGTCGGGCGCGAACTCGGCCACCACTCGGTCGATCGGAACGCGGCAGGCGGCGAGCCCGGCGGCCAACGACTCACGGGAACAGCCGATCAGCTCGGTCAGCGACGACCGCGCGTCGACGTCGCCGCGCAGCAGGACGGTGTTGCCGAAGTAACCGATCAGATCCTCGGCCCCGGCCGGGCGCACGGTGGTCGGCACCGCGATCACCACGTCGTCGGCGCCGTACACGCGATGCAGGAAGGCTTGGGTGGCCGCGAGCAGGACCGCGAACGTGGTGGTGCGCGCAGCTCGTCCGAGTTCGGCTGCCGCAGCCTCGATCTCCGGCGCCAAGCGGCGGTGCACGCGACCGCTGCCGGTGGCGCCGGTCGCGGCGGGCAGGTCGAGCGGTTCGGGTGCGGGACGCAGCACCTGCGCCCAGTGCGCGAGGTCGGCGTCGAGTTGGTCGTCAGAGGGGTCGGGCACGTCGGCGTACGCCCGCGCGAGCGCCGCCGTCTCCGTCCCCCGATAGGCGGCGGCGAGGTCGGCGAAGAACACCGCCCACGAGTCGTCGTCCCAGGCGATGTGGTGGACGGTCAGGAGCAGCACGTGGTGCTCGGGTGCCAGCGCGGCGAGCGTGACTCGCAGCGGAGCGTCGTCGGCGAGTCGGAAGGGCGTCCGCGCCTCCCGCGCGGCCAGCACCTGCAGGCGCCGCTGAGCCGCCGCGCCGGACAGTTCGGTCAGGTCGGCGGTGGTCCAGGAGATCGGGGCGCCGATGCGGTGCTGCATCACCGGCTCGCCGTCCTCGCCCGCGAGGTAGCGGGCGCGGAGCGTCTCGTGTCGCGAGACCACGGACTCGACGGCGCGGCGGAGACGCTCGGCATCGAGTTCCCCGTGCAGCGCGAAGGCCACCGAGATGTTGAGCGAGGTGTCGTCCGGATCGCGGTGGCCGGCGAACCAGAGCCGGCGAGCCGCGATGGGCAGCGGCGTGCGCGCACCGTCGGCCCGGGCCGGCACCGCCTCCGCGGCGCCACGGTGAGTCAGACTCTCCTCCTGGAGACGCTTGCGGAGGAGTTCACGTCGGCGGGCGGCCAGGTCACTCGTCATGGGTCGATTTTAGCCTAGCCTTACCTAAAGGAAGGACCCGGGGCGATCGCCCCGGGTCCTTCCTGGTCCAACGGTCCTTACAGGTTGCAGGGAATGTTGGCGTACGAACCGAGTTCACAGATGGACGAGTTGGTGAGCTTCCAGCGCCCGTCCTTCCACACCCACTTCATCGTCATGTAGGTGGGCTGGTATCCGGGCGAGGACAGCTTGAGACGCGCGCTGGCGATGTTGCCGTTGACCGTCACCGGGTCGACGATCCGGTAAGTCAGCCCCATCGGCTTGAACTTCGCGGCCAGACCGAGGATGCCCTGCGCCTGGTTCACCGCGCGGGCCCCGCCCTCCAGGCGCTGAGCCTTCTGCGCGTTCGAGGCACCGGAGGCGAGGTAGTCCATCTCGGCCTGCAGTTGCGCGGCCGTCGGCTTCGTCGGCCCCTGCGCGGTGGGCGTCTGCTGCTGAGCAGCAGCCGGAGCCTGCGCCGCCGGAGCGTCCGCGGCGGGCGCATCGGCGACCGGCGCATCGGCGGCGGGAGCGTCGGCGGCCGGGGCGTCCGACGAAGGGGCGGCACTGTCGGACGCCGGGGCGGCGGCGTGCGGCTGCGTCTGCTGCGCACCGAGATTCACCACCGTGGCGGGGGCCTCCTGCGCCGCGGCACGGTTGCCGCCGACGTCGCTGAGCATCAGACCGACCAGTCCGATGGAGAGCACGATCGCCGAGACGACCGCCGAGATGCCCGCCGCCATCATCACCGTGGGCCAGTTGATCGACGTGCCCGACTCCTCGGCCGCCGGCGCCGGCTCAGCGGCGATCGGCTGGGTGACCTGCTCTTCGTCATACATGCGGTAATTGAACCAAACCTTAAGAAGGTAAGTCTAGCCTTAGTACGGTTACCCTGGTCACGGATTCGTCCGTTTCGCTGCGCGCCCCACACCCGGAAGATGACGCGAGCGCTACGCGGCCTCGTCCATCAACGCAACCACCTCATCGAGGCTGGCGCCGCCCAGGATCGCCTCCACCGGAAGGTCGCACGCCAGCGCGGTCTGGACCCGTTTGCGGAAGTCGAGTGCCTGCAGTGAGTCCATACCCAGCGCCACCAGCGGCGCAGCGGGATCGATGTCCGTCGCCGCGAGACCCATCGCGACCGCCAACTCGTCGATCAGGTTCGCCGTCAAGTCGCCCGATCGAGCAGGTGCCGGCGGCGTCTCCGGTACCTCGGCCGGCGCCGTCTCGGCTTCTTCGGTGTGCTCCGTCTCGACCGCGGCGTCGGCTGCCGCGGCCTCCTCTTCGTGTCCCGATTCCGGTGCGCCGACGCGATCGGGCACCTCCTCGATCAGCACGCCCGACCCGGTCATCTCCAACAGATGGCGCAGGTCCGGCCAGGACGCCGCCATCACCACGGCATCGCCCCCGTGAACGGCGAGACCCGCGTCGAGTGCCGCGGTCGGCGCCATCGGCACCACGCCCGTCGCCGTGACGCGCGCCAGCCCGTCGGCGTCGAGCGGTCCCTGCACCGCCCACAAGCCCCAGGCGAGCGCGACGGCGTCCACCCCGGTCGTCCGCAGCCGGGCGGCCTCCACCTCGAGGAGACGGTTCGCGGCGGCGTACAGCGCCTGTCCCCGGCCTCCAAGGGTGGCTGCGAGCGACGCACAGAGCACGACCCGCGGTGCGCCCCCGATCCCGTCGAGAACCCGGGCGAGTCCGCTCACCTTCGCATCCACGGCGCGCCGCACATCGGCCTCGGTGATCTCCGACAGCGGCCGCTCGACGTAGTCGAGCGCGGCATGCACCAGAGTGGTGACCGGAGGCAGATCCGCCAGCTGCGCCGGCTCGGTGTCCGAGGTGAGGTCGCAGCGCCGCAGGTCTACGTCCACTCCGTGACGCCGGGACAACCGGGCGGCGACGCGATGAGCCGTCTCGTCGCCGCCGGAACGACTGAGCAGGGTGATCCGGCGCGCACCGTCGCGCGCGAAGCGTTCGGCGACGGCGAGTCCGACCTTCCCGGTGCCGCCGGTGATGACGGCGTGCGTGAGATCGAGGTCGGCGACCGACCCCGCTTCCGTCGGCATCAGTCGCTTGACGAGTACCGCGCCGTCTCGCAGTGCGATCGCCGGCTCGCCCGCGACATGGACGGCCGCTAGCACATCGTCAGCCGAGACCGGCTGCCGCGCAGGGAGATCGAGCTGCGCGACGCGCACCCCGGACTGCTCGGTGGCCAGGCAGCGCAGCCCGGCGACGGCCGCGGCGTGCACCGGGTCGGCGACGTCGCCGTCCACTGCCGTCTCCGCCCCCGTGCTGACGATCCACACGGTCGGCGGGAGTTCCGCGAGACCGCCTCGCCAGGCCGAGCCGGCCAGGACCGCGGCGAGCTCGGCTTCGACGTCGTCGCCGCGCGCGGGCAGGAGCACCAGTGCGGCGTCGACCTCACCGATCTCGGCACCGCCGTCGGGTACCTGCCAGGCCACGGCGCCGTGCTGCGGCGCGGCCGAGCAGATGCCGGCGGCGAGACTCAGATCTGATCCGGGAAGCGCCAGCACCGCCATGCGCTGCGGGGCAGCCGAGCGCCGGCTCGCCGGACGCTGCCAGCGGACGTCGAGCACACGCACGTCGTGGTCGGCGGGCGGTGCGGCCCACCCCGGGCGGTTGACGGCGTCTCCGACGCCGGCGTCCGGCCTGGCCCACAGGCGGGTCTTGCGCATCGGCGAGTTCGGGAAGGCCTCCAGCGGGAGCCCGCGAGTGCGCCCGCGCACCTCCCAGCTCGACCAGTCGAAGGTCAGGTCGGTGGCCGCGACCGTCACGACGTTGCGAGTGAAGAGCGTGTGATCGGTGCACTCGCGGCGGCGGGTGCTCAGGATCGTGGCATCGGGCGAGCCCGCCAGCGTCTCCGACAACGCCAGCACCAGCGTCGGATGCTCGGCGATCTCGATGTAGACGTCGGCTCCGGCGTCTGCCGCCGTGTGAACCGCTCGGTCGAACCGGACGCGGTTGCGCAGGTTCCAGAACCAGTAGTCGCGCACCGGGGTCGACGGCTCGATCGCCTCCCCGAGCGTGGCGCCGATGCACGGGATCCGGGGATCGGTGAACGTCCGGCCGAGACCGTAGGCGTCGAACGCCGTCTGGAACTCGTCGGCGAACTTGCTGACGATGCTGGTGTGCGCCGGGTAGGCGACGCGGATCTCCTTGGCGAACTTGCCCTCGGCCTCCAGCGCGGCGATCAGCCCGAGCACCGCTTGCCGTTCCCCCGACACGCACAGGATGTGCTCGGAGTTCACCACCGACAATTCCATCCATCCGGAATTGCGGGCCAGCAGCGCCTCGGCCTCGTCGAGACTGATTCCGACGACGGCCATCGTGTACCCGCGGGGCGCCACCGCGTCCACCGCGCGTGCCCGCACGGTCACCACGATCAGCGCGTCGCGCAGACTGGCGATGCCGCTGCGCACCGCCGCGGCGATCTCGCCCTGACTGTGTCCCACGGTCATCGACGGTCGGACGCCCGCCGCGTCCCACATTGCCGTCAGACCCAGCATGTGCATGAACAGCGCCGGCTGCACCACCCGCACGTCGTCGGTCTGTTCCGCGTCGCCGCGGCCGAGGACGTAGTCGATCGGCGACGTTCCGAAGAGGTCGAGCGAGGCGGCGTGACACTCGTCGACGGCGGCGCGGTAGGCGGCGGAGCGGTCGTAGTCCACCGCACCCATGCCGGGCCGCTGGCTGCCCTGGCCCGGGTAGACGTACGCGAAGCGGTGTGCGGCGGCGGTCCCGCGGACCACCGCGGGGTGCGATCGGCCGGCGGCGAGCGCATCGAGTGCGCCCAGCAGCTCATCGCGGTCGGCGACCGCCGCGATCGCACGGTGTCGGCGGACCGGCCGGGCGTCGAGCAGATATGCGGCCGCCCGCTGCGCGTCGACGGCCGGATGCGCCCGCAGATAGCGCGCGATGGAGGCCGCGAACCGGCCGAGCTGGTCTTCGGCGTCCGCGGAGACGACCACCGGGATGCGACCGTCGGGCAAGAGGTACTGCGCACCGGTCTGAGGCGTGTCAGGCATTCGGGGCCTCCGGCATGTCGACGATGAGATGGGCGTTGGTTCCGGACACGCCGAAGCTGGAGACGGCGGCGAAACGGTGGCCGTCGCGCGCCGGCCAGGGTTCGGTGGCGGCGGGCAGTCGCAGCCCGGCGGTGTCCCAGTCGATCTTGTCGGTCGGCTCGTCGGCGAACCGCGTGCCGACGATCGTGCCGTTCCGGCCGCATTGCAGGACTTTGATGAGACCGAGGATTCCGGCCGCCGCCTGCGCGTGTCCGGCGTTCGATTTCACCGATCCGACGGCGGCGGGACGGTCGTCGGCCCGGGCGGCGCCGTAGACGGCCGAGAGCGCGTCGAGTTCCATCGGGTCGCCCAGAGTGCCGGTTCCGTGCCCCTCGATCAGGTCGATCTGTGCCGCGTCCACGCCGGCGGCGGCGAGTGCGCCCGCGATCACCCGGCGCTGGGCGTCCGCGCTCGGCACCACGATCGGCGCCCCGGAACCGTTGTGGTTCACCCGCGATCCGGCCACCACTCCGTAGATGCGGTGTCCGGCGGACCGGGCGGAGCCGGCGCTCTCCAGAATCACCGCGCCGGCGCCCTCGCCCCAGACGGTGCCGGTGGCCCCCGACGAGTACGAGCGGCACCGTCCGTCGGCGGCGAGCGCATTGTTGCGGGAGAACTCGAAGAACGCTCCCGGCGACCCCATCACGCACACGCCGCCGGCGATCGCCCAGTCGCATTCGCCGGAGCGGATCGCTGCGGCCGCCTGATGCACGGCGGTGAGCGACGACGCGCACGCGGTGTCGACGGTGATCGCCGGGCCCGTCAGTCCGAGGGCGTGCGAGATCCGTCCGGACACCGAACCCAGTGCGGTTCCGGCGATCCGGTGGCCGGAGTAGTCGTTCACGGCTGCCACCGTGGGTCCGTACTCCATGCCGGAAGCTCCGAAGAAGACTCCGATCTCCCGGCCGTCGAGGGCGGCGGGGTTGACGCCCGCGTTCTCGACGGCCCGCCAGGCCACCCGGAGCGCGACCCGCTGCTGCGGATCCATCGCCGTCGCCTCTCGCGGGCTGAGCCCGAAGAACTGGGGGTCGAATTCGGCTGCGCCGTCGAGGAATCCACCGGCGTCGGGCACGGCACCCCAACCGGGAACGCGGTCAAGGGAAAGCAGTTGGTCCACCGGCCAGCCGCGGTCGCGGGGCATCGGCCCGATCAAGTCCTCACCGGCGGCGAGGGCTGCGTAGAAGTCCTCCGGGGTGTCGATGCCGCCCGGCGCCTCGACCGCCATGCCCGCGATCACGACGGCGTCGTCGGGTGCCGAATCCGCGCCTCCGGCGACGTACGGGTGGTGCGCGGTCACCGGGTTCCTCCGCCCGTCGCGGTCCGCACCAGCAGGTCGACGAGCGCGTCCGGATGTTCGTTGAGGTAGAAGTGGCCGCCGTCGACGAGGCTGACCTCCACCTCGTCGGCGTGGTCGGACCACGAGTGGAGCTGGTACGGCCGGATCACTGGATCGTCCGCTCCGCCGACCACCTGGATCGGGGTCGACACCTGGACGTCGGCGGCGCAGTCGTAGGCGTCGAACGCCCGGTAATCGGCTCGGAGCACCGGCAGCGCCATCCGCATCACCGAATCGCTGCCCATCACCGCGCCGCCGGTGCCCTGCAGGCCCGTCAGATGTGCCAGCAGGTCCTCGTCGGAGTCGGGATGCTTCGGCAGTTGAGCCACTCGGCTCGGCGCGGTAGCCGCTGAGACGATGAGCCGTCGGGGTGTCGTGCCCTGCGCCTCCAGCAGTCGGGTGAACTCGAAGGCGACGATCGCGCCCATGCTGTGCCCGAACACCACCACCGGACGGTCGGCGAAGTCGGCGGTGGCGGTGAAGGCCTCCGCGGCTTCGGTCGCCAACTCTCCGAGTCCGGTCGCGGCGTCCTCGCGCATCCGGTCCTGCCGTCCCGGATACTGCATCACGCGGACGTCGAAGTGAGCCGACAACCGCCCCGACAGGTCACGGTACGACGACGCTCCCCCGCCCGCGTGGGGGAAGACGAGAAGGATCGGCGCGTCGGCGTCGGCCGGCTTGTGAAACGCCCGGAGTGCGGGTGCCTTGCGAGTGGTCGCGGGTGTAGTCATCTCTTGTTCCCAAAGTCGTGCGGTGTTTCAGTGGTCGAGCAGGTCCTCATGCCGGGGCCCGTTGAGCGAGTCCTCATCGCCATGTTGGTTGAGCAAGCCCTCATTGCCAGGCTGGTTGAGCGAGCCGCCAGGCTGGTTGAGCCACCCTCCAGGTTTGTTGAGCGAGCCTCCAGGCGGGTTGAGCGAGCGAAGCGAGTCGAAACCACCGGACGCAGGCTGAGTCCACAAAACGCGGAGCGGTCCCACCCTGCGCGAGCGATCGTTTCGACTCGCTGCGCTCGCTCAACAATCCTCGGGGGACTCGCTCGCTCAACAAACCTGGGGAGACTCGCTCGCTCAACAAGCCTGGAGAGAGCCACGCTGCCCGCTGGACGAACACTCAACCCCAGGCCGGTTGAGCCACCCTCCAGGCTGGTTGAGCGAGCGAAGCGAGTCGAAACCACCGGACGCAGGCCGAGTCCACAAAATGCGGAGCACTCCCAGCCTGCGCGAGTGATCGTTTCGACTCGCTGCGCTCGCTCAACAAACCTCGGGGGACTCGCTTGCTCGACAAACCTGGGGAGACTCGCTTGCTCAATAAACCTGGAGAGAGCCACGCTGCCCGCTGGACGAACACTCAAGCCCAGGCCGGTTGAGCCNGGTTGAGCGAGCGAAGCGAGTCGAAACCACCGGACGCAGGCCGAGTCCACAAAATGCGGAGCACTCCCAGCCTGCGCGAGTGATCGTTTCGACTCGCTGCGCTCGCTCAACAAACCTCGGGGGACTCGCTTGCTCGACAAACCTGGGGAGACTCGCTTGCTCAATAAACCTGGAGAGAGCCACGCTGCCCGCTGGACGAACACTCAAGCCCAGGCCGGTTGAGCCACCCTCCAGGCTGGTTGAGCGAGCGCAGCGAGTCGAAACCACCGGGCGCAGGCTGAGTCCACAACACGCGGGGCGGTCCCAGCCTGCGCGAGTGATCGTTTCGACTCGCTGCACTCGCTCAACAAGCCTGGGGGGACTCGCTCGCTCAACAGGCCTGCTGGGGCTCGCTCGCTGAACAAGCCTGGGTGAGGGGTGCTCAGGCATGGGGGGAGCTCCTCTCGCGGGGGAGCAGGTGGAGGGCGATGCGGCGGTCCGGGCGGACCTGGAATTCGCCGTGATCGGTCCAGCCGCGCTTGGTCAGGGCCCGGCGCATGGGAGTGTTCGACGACGCGGGTTCCACTGCGATGCAACGACAGTCGGGATCGGCGGCGAAGAGTGCGTCGGCGAGTTCACGGATGAACGCCGAGATCTCCCCGCGGCCGAGCAACTCCGGATCAGCCGTCGCGACGTGGAGTCCGAGGTCGTGCGGGTCCACCGGATACAGGCGGGCGATCTCGTCGCGCGCCACGCGGTAGATCTCCAGGTACCCCACATCAACGCCCTTGCGGGAGAAGATGATCGGCCGCGAGTAGTCGCCGTCGAGGCGATACCGGGCGTCGTCCCGCCAGCGTGCCGCGGACCATTCCTGTTCCCAGGTCTGCACCAGGTGCGGCCGCGCGAACCACTCCTCCAGCAGCGCCGGGTCGGCTCCCCCTGGCTCCACCGTGCGCAATGCGAACGCGCCGATCGTCGACGGCACCGGCGGGGCGCCCGCCTCGCGCACCGCGTCCGAGACGTCGGTCAGCTCGCGTTCGATGCGGTATCCCGTGTCGGACGCACTCATCGCTTCGCTCCCGTCCGCGCCGCCGACCGATCCACCGCACTGCGCAATACCCGATTGGAGAGCTCGCCGAGGCAGCTCAGATTCGGAAATCCCGGGCCCTGCGCGAAGCCGGCCAGATTCGGCAGATACAGCGCCTGCGACAACCCTTCGACCGCCAGATCGTGCCCGATCGCCGTCTCCAGACGCGGTAGGTCGGGCCGTCCGCCCAGCGCCAGCTCGAGTTCGTCGACGCTCTCGGCGTCGAACAGGTCCAGGAACCACAGCGGCCGACCGCCGGTCGCGTCCACCACCAGATCGAACGAGTGCTCGGCCGCCGACCGGCCTGGGTTGCCGAGGGTCAACGCCACCGACTCCCCCACCCGTCGCGCGGCGGTCACTCGGCCTCGCAGGTGGTGGATCCGCTCGTCGGCCAGCAAGTTCTCCTGCACGCTCACCGAGAACACGCCGCGGTCGGTCCTGCGGATCACATCGCGCCGCTCCGCCGCGGACAGCGACGGCCACCCCGTCGGATCGGAGAACACCGAGTTCTCGAAGTAACTCTCGCCGCGGGTGTAGATCGTCGGCGCCGGTGAGATGACCGAGATCGACATCACCTCGTGCCGGACCAACTCGTCCAGCGCCGACGCCGCGGTCTCACCGCCGCCGATCACCGCGGACCGCGATGACGCCGGAATCGCCCTGCGCGACACCGCATCCCAGAAACCGGCCACCGACAGTACGCGGGGATCGTCGAGCAGCGGCTCGTCACTCGAACCCGGTCCGGTCACCAGCAGTCCGTCGCCGTCGACGCTGTCGAGACCGCCGTCCGACGTGCGGAAGTCGACGCTCCATCCGCCGTCGACCACGCGGACGCGCTCCACCGTGCCGATGTGCAGTTCGGCCCCAGATTTGGCCGCCGCCCAGTCCAGATAGCGAGCCCACACGTGATGGTGCGGGTTGGGCCGGCCGCGGTCGATCCATTCGGTGTACGTCTGATGCGCCACCAGGAACGCCATCCAGCTGTACTCCAGCATTCCCGCGTTGATCTGCGCGGCATGAGTGCGGTGCGGCGCGCCGCGGTACGGGAAGCCGAGGTCCTTCTCCGGGCTGGTGCCGAGCCGGTGACGACCGTCGGTCCAGCCGCCGAGCGGAAGCCAGTTGCCGCCCACCCCGTACCGGTCGACGATCACCACGCGCGGCGCGGGCAGGCCGAGATCGGCCATCACCTTGGCCTTGGCGGCCACCGACAGCGACTTGGGTCCGGCGCCGATCGCCACCAGCGTGCCGGCGGAGAAGGCGTCGGACGCTCCGGCGTCGGGGCGGTTCACGGTCACTGCGCCATCAACTCCTCATCGTCCATCGCGGCGATCTCCAGGTAGATCGTCGCCACGCGCTCCAGCCGTCCCGCCCGCTCGTCGGCGGCGTCGAGTCGGCGCGCCAGCTCCGCCACGGTCCGCGCCGCGAAGATGTCGGCCACCCCGGCCTGCGGCGCGTCGAGCAGGTCGCGGATCCGTGCGATGACGGTGGTGGCGAGCACCGAGTCGCCGCCCGCGGCGAAGAAGTCGTCGTCGATGCCCAGTTCGCGATCACCGCCGAGGACACCGGCGACGATGTCGAGCAGAGCGCGGTGCAGATCGGTCTCCGGCGACCGCCGGGGCGCGTCGACGTCGGACGCGCCGCTCAGACTCGCGGTGATGGCCGCGCGGTCGAGCTTCCCGTTGCCGGTCAGCGGGAGCTCGTCCCGGACCTGGAGCACCGCCGGAACCATGTACGCCGGAACCAGTCCGGCCAGCCCGGCGAGCAGGCCCTCCGGTGACGGCGCGGCACCCGGTTCGGGTGCCACCGCGGCGGCCAGCGTGACCGGTCCGTTCCCCTTGATCAGCACCGCCACCGCATGCCGCACGTCGGGCAGCGAGCGCAGAGCACCTTCGATCTCGCCGAGTTCGACGCGGAACCCGCGGATCTTCACCTGATTGTCGGCGCGGCCCAGGAACTCGATCGTGCCGTCGGGCCAGTAGCGCGCGAGATCACCGGTGCGATACCACCGGCGGCCCTCGAACTCCACGAACCGTTCCGCGGTGCGCTGCGGCTCGTTTCGGTAGCCGTGCGCGACGCCGTCGCCGCCCACCCACAGCTCGCCGGTCACCCAGTCGGGGCAGTCGGCACCGAGTTCGCTGACCACTCGGCAGGCCACGTTGTTCAACGGTGTCCCGAACGGGACGCTGGTCCAGTGGTCCGGCGCCCGGGTCACCTCGCACACGGTGCCGTGGATCGCGATCTCCGTGGCTCCGCCGAGACCGGCGAAACGGGCCCGCGGGGCCAGTGCGCGCAGTCGGTCCGGGAGATCGGCGCCCACCCAGTCGCCGCCGAGGAGCACCGCGCGCAGCGAATCACCCAGCGCCGCACCGTCGGCCTCCGTCTCCGCCAACGTCAACAACATGTCGAGCGCGCTGGGGACACAGGTCAGAATGCTCGCGCGGTGGGTCACGAGGAGTTCGCGCCACGCCGCCGGGTCCTTGGCGTCGTCGGCGTCGACGGCGATCACCGCTCCGCCCGCGCTGTACAAGCCGAAGATGTCGTACACCGAGATGTCGAACTCCAGTGCCGCGACCGTGAGCGATCGGTCGTCGGGGCCGACACCGAAACGCTGATTGATGTCGTCGATGGTGTTCATCGCCGCCCGGTGCGGCACCTCGACACCCTTGGGGGCACCGGTGGAACCCGAGGTGAACAGCACATATGCCACCGCCTCGGGGTCGGGCAGGTACGGGCCCGACAGCGGTGCCGCCGCCATCGCGTCGCTCAGTTCCAGCGCCGGAACGTCCAGTGCGTCTGGTGCCACGACCCCGTCGGTCAGCAGCAGCGACGCCTCGCCGGTCCGCAGAATGGCCGAACGCCGCGGAGCGGGTTGATCGTAGGTGACCGGAACCCACACGGCACCGGAGGCGTAGACGCCGAGCGTCGCGATCACCTGCCGGTAGCCCTTGGGAATCTGCACACCGACCGCATCGCCCGGCCGCGCTCCCGCCGACCGCAGCGCGGCCGCCACGGCGAGCGCCTGTGCCGCGAGTTCACCGTAGGTGGCGCTCCCGTTGCGCCAGACGAGCGCGGTGCGATCGGGGTGCTGGGCCGCGATCTGGAAGAAGCCTTCGTGCAGCACACGCCCGGAGGTCGGCGCCGCGGTGTCGTTGACCTCGCATCGGACCGCCCGCTGGGCGGCGGGCAGGTGCGGCAGCGCCTCGGCCAGCCAGCCCGCCGTCGAATCGGCGGCGGCGAGCCGGTCGAGCGCGTTGGTGAAGTGCTCGAACATGGCCTCCACCACGCCGTCCGGGAACTGGTCGATGCGGACGTCCCAGTTGGTCAGCAGGCCACCGCCCACCTCGGTGACCTGGGCGTCGAGCAACACCTGCGGGCCCTGCGAGACGATGTGCGCGGGCTCGCCGAGCCGGTCGTAGACCTCGTCGGCGAAGAGTTCGCCGAGCCCCAGCGCACTGGTGAAGACCACCGGGGCCAGCACCGTCTCGCCGCGCAGACGGCCGAGGTCGCGAAGCACTTCGAGCGCGCCGTACGCGCTGTGCGCACCGGCTTCGTGCATCCGTCGCTGCACCTCGCGCGCGAGGTCGAGCACCGATCCGCGGCCTGGTTCGGTCAGCGTCCTCAGGTCGACGTCCACCAGGATCGAGGAGCTGAAGTCTCCGGAGACCGACTCGATCTCGTCGTGCATCGGCACTCGCTGGAACAGCGGCACGTTCAGCAGGAAACGCGGTGTGGCAGACCACGCGCCGACGCTCGCGGCGTACACCGCTCCCACGACCGCCGCCGGCGTCACTCCGCGCTCGCGTGCTGCGGCGAGAAGACGTTCGCGGGCCCGAGCGTCGAGCCAGTGGTTCATCCGCCGCACCCGCGGGGCAGCGCTCTGCGACTGCCCGGGCGGGCGGGTCGGCAGGACCGGTCCGCCCGGCAGGTCAGGCAGCCGTGCGGTCCACCATTCGCGGTCGGCGGCGCGTGCCGGATCCGGATGCTCGGCCCGATGCCGCAGGTAGTCGCGGTATTCGATGGCCAGGGGCGGCAGTTGCGCACCGTCGTAGGCCGAGACCAGGTCGCGCAGCAGGGTGCGGTAGCTCATCGCGTCCGCGGCGAGCATGTCGATGTCGAAGTGCAGACGGTGGCGACCGCCGGGAAGCAGAGTGAGCGTGAGGTCGAAGACCTGTCCGGCAGCGATGTCGAGGACCTGGTGGCTCTTGGCCTCGCGCCGCTGCTCGAGGATCCGGTCGATCTCGCCGGGTACGGCCTCGCGCAGATCGTCGACCGTCAGCGCCGGTCGCGGCAGAGTGTCGAGCACCTCTTGGCGTCCGTCGGAACGGAACCGTGCGCGGAGCATGCCGTGGCGGGCGGCGAGCGCCTGCGCCGCCGCGGCGAGCCGGTCGGGGTCCAGACCCGCGCCGTCGAACTCGACGTACAGGTGCGCGGCCACACCGCCGAGGTCGGCGGCACCGGTGCGTCCGACCCAGTACGCGTGCTGCATGGGCGCCAGCGGGAACGCCGCCTCCGACCACGCCGACTCGTCGAACTCGGCAGGCGCGGAAGCCGCTTCGTCCGCCGGGTCTGCGCCGAGCATGACCGCCCAGTCGGCGACGGTCGGGCGGGCGGCGAGGTCGGCGAAGTTGACGTCGTGTCCGCTCTTGCGCCAGCCGCCGGCCAGCCGCATCATCCGGATCGAGTCCAGGCCCAGACCGATGAGGTCGTCCGTGTCGGTGATGGTGGCCGGATCGACGTCGAGCAGCGCGGCGACGTCCTCGCGGACTGCGGCGGCCGTCGGCCGGTCGGTCGGCGCGCTCACCGCGCCGCCCGCACGACGTACGGGGCCACGCTGGCCAGCTTCTCGCAGGTCTCTTCGAACTCCCGCTCGGGGCGCGACTGCCCGACGATCCCCGCGCCGGCGCGCAGCCACACGCGATCGCCCTCAGCGAAGATGGTGCGCAGCGCCAGCGTCGCCTCCAGTTCACCGCTCGAATCGGCGATCAGGACGGCGCCGGAGTAGAGCTCGCGACGCGCGGGTTCGAGCCGGTAGATCGCCTCGAGGGCGGGTGCCTTGGGGATGCCGGAGGCGGTGATCGACGGGAACAGCACGCCCAGCGCCCGCCACGGTCCGGCAGCCGGGTCGAGCCTCCCGGAGACCGTGGACGCGAGATGCTGCACGCTGCCGCGTTCGCGGACCACCATGTACTCGTTCACCGCGGTGGTGCCGGGCAGCGCCACCGATTCGATCTCGCTGAAGCAGGCGCGCACCGACATCGCGTGTTCGGCGATCTCCTTCTCATCGGAGAGCAGGTCTTCGCGGGCGGCGGCGTCCGCCTCCGGCGAGCGGCCGAAGGCACGGGTACCCGCGAGCGGTTCGGTGACCACCGACCCGAGACCGTCGGCGGCGACCACCAACTCGGGGCTGAAACCGGCGGCCTCGAGTCCGCCGAGATGCAGCAGGTACGACCGCGCGGGGTTGTTGCTCTTGCGGCCGCGGACGTAGGTCGCGGGGATGTCGACGTCGAAGCCCACATCGACACTGCGGGACAGAATCACCTTCTGGTATCGGCCGTCGTTGATCTCGCGCACGGCCGTCGCGACCCGGCCGCGGTAGTCGTCGGGGTCGGCCGAGACATCGATCTCCACGGGCTCCGCCCGGCGGATCGACTCCTCCCCGCCGGCGTGGACCGGCAGATCGGCGAGTTCGCGCAGTCGCGCGAGAGTGGCCTCGTCGGCCCCCGGTGCCGAGATCCCGTCCGCGTCCACGAAGGCCTCGAGCCCGGGCACGATCAGATGGGCGAGCACCACGTCGTCACGGACGCGGTCGAGCAGGCCGTAGTGCGGCGCGCAGTAGTCGAATCCGACCCAGCCGTACAGCCGCCACCGGGGCAGACCCAGCCCGGTGAGCGCCTGGTTCAGTGCCGCCGCGGGTTCGCCGTCCCAGGCGATCTCACGAGGCGTGCAGTGGTCGTCTCCGGGCGCCGGATCGACGATGACCATGGTCTTGGTGAGGATGATGCGTGCTTGCGGACGAGCGGCGAACGTCCAGCGTCCGTCTCGTTCGTAGACGACGTACTCACCGAATTCACCCGACGACGCCCATGCGCCGCACACCGCGGCGGCCCGCGCGGCCAGATCGTCGTCGACGGGCGCGTCCCCCACCGGAGAAGCAGGTGCCACAACCATTGTTCAGTCCCATCGTTCACAGCGGAGATCCGCAAAGAAATTAGGTGAGGCTAATCTACATCACCCGCGACTCGTAGGTTAGGCTGCCCTCGTCAACTAGAGCTAGGACCGAGCATGCCATCTTCAGCGGACACTCTCGAAACCGGGTTCGCACCCCATCGGCCCGATCGCGCCGACCTCTACCGCGCCGCGGGCGTATTCGACGATCGCCCCCTGTGGGCACCGCTCGCCGACCGCGCCGCCACCGATCCCGACCGCCCCGCGGTCACCGACGCGGCCACCGGATTCACCCTGACCTACCGCGAACTGCTCGCCACCGCCGACCGCCGTGCGGCCGGATTCATCGGCGCGGGTCTGAAGCCCGGAGAGCGCGTCGTCCTGCAGCTGCACAATTCCGTCGAGTTCGCCGCCACTGCGTTCGGCCTCCTGCGCGCGGGCATCGTGCCCGTCATGGCGCTGCCGGCCCACCGGATCACCGAGATCGCTCATCTCGCCGCAGGCTCCGGGGCGCGCGCCTATCTGTGCGACGACGTTCGCGGCGGCTACGACTACCGCGGGCTCGCCGCCGATCTGCGCGACCGCGTCCCGTCCGTCGAGCACGTCTTCGTCAACGGCGATCCCGGCGTGTTCGCCCCGCTGCCCGATGCCGACGCCCGACCGCCGGTCACCGTCGATCCCGATCTGCCCGCGCTCTTCCTGGTCTCCGGCGGCACCACCGGACTGCCGAAGCTGATCGCGCGCACGCACAACGACTACGCCTTCAACGCGGCCACCTCGGCCACCGTCGCCGAACTGACGGCCGACGACGTGTATCTCGCGGCGCTCCCGGCAGCGCACAACTTCCCCCTCTGCTGCCCCGGACTGCTCGGGATGATCGCAGCGGGCGGCCGCACCGTCTTCACCCAGGATCCCAGCCCCGACTCGGCGTTCGACGTGGTGGAGCGATACCGGGTCACGGTCACCGCGCTGGTCCCCGCTTTGGCCCAGTTGTGGTGCGCGGCAACCGAATGGGAGCCCGCCGACATCTCCTCGCTGCGACTGCTGCAGGTGGGCGGATCCAAACTCGCCGCACCCGATGCGGCCGCGATCGACGCCGCGATGGGCCCGGTGGTGCAGCAGGTCTTCGGCATGGCCGAGGGTCTGATCTGCTACACGAGGGCCGACGATCCACGCGATCTGGTGCACGTGAGCCAGGGGCTGCCGATGAGTCCGCTCGACGAGGTCCGGATAGTCGACGACGCCGGCCGGCCGGTGCCCGACGGCGAGGAGGGCGAACTGCAGGTCCGCGGACCGTACACGATCCGTGGCTACTACCGGGCGCCCGAACACAACCTGCGGTCGTTCACCGACGACGGCTTCTACTCATCAGGAGATCTGGTGCGCCGGCTTCCGTCCGGGCACCTCGCCGTCACCGGTCGCATCAAGGACACCATCGTCCGAGCCGGCGAGAACGTGGCCGCCGACGATGTGGAAGAGCACCTGCTGGCGCATCCGCGGATCGCGCACACCGCCGTCGTCGGCCTGCCCGACGACGCGCTGGGTGAACTCATCTGCGCGGTGGTGGTGCCCGGGCGCGACGGCACCGCACCCTCGCTGCCCGACGTCCGCGCCTTCCTCTCCGAGCGCGGCCTCGCGTCGTTCAAGCTGCCCGACCGTCTGCACACCGTCGACGCCCTACCGGTGACCTCGGTGGGCAAGATCGACAAGAGTGCACTGCGTTCGCGCCTGGCGGGTGCGAGCCAGGCGCGATAGCGCGCTCAGCCGCGTTCCACCGGGCGGTCCGGATCGGCCGACCACTGCGAGTACGACCCCGGATACAGCGCCGCGGACACCCCGATCGATGCGAGGGCGGCGATCGTGTGCGCGGCGGTGACGCCCGAGCCGCAGTAGACGACGGCGTCCCGGTCGGCGCCGAGTGCCCGGAAGTGGTCGGCGAGTTCGCCGTACGGCTTGAATCTGCCGTCGGCGGTCACGTTGGCGCCCGCCGGGGCGTTCACCGCACCGGGGATGCGCCCGGGCCTCGGGTCCACCGGCTCGACGTCGCCGCGGTAACGCTCGGGCGCACGGGCGTCGAGCAGGACGGCCGAACCGTCGCGCGCCGCGACCTCGTCGATCGTCACGACCGGCAGATGCCCGCCCGACAGCACCACATTGCCGACGCGCGGGGTCGCATCTCCGGTGGAGACGCGCATGCCCGCGGACTTCCATGCCGCCAGACCGCCGTCCAGAACGGTGACGTCGGCCAGCCCGGCCCAGCGCAGCAGCCACCAGGCGCGCGCCGCCGCCTTGCCCTCCCAGTCGTCGTACACCACCACCCGGGACCCGACGTCGATGCCCCACCGACGGGCCGCGGCCTGCAGGTCGGCGAGGTCGGGCAGCGGGTGTCGGCCCGCGGCAGGCGAGGGCGGTGCCGCCAGTTCGGTGTCGAGGTCGACGTACACCGCGCCCGGCACGTGCCCGGTCCGGTAGTGGTCGTGGCCGGCGTCGTCGCCGAGTTGCCAGCGCACGTCGAGCACCACCGGCGGCCGTGACGACAGCATCGCCTCCACCAGGTCCTCGACTGTGGTGAATACCTGGCCTCGGTGGTCGGAGATCATCGCTGCGGTTCCCTTCGCCTGCGGGTGCGGCCGTGGTACGGCCGAGGTCACCACGACTGTAGGGCACCGGCGACGTGCGACAATCGGGCCATGTCCGAATCACCGTCCGCGCTCGACCCGCTCCGTTCCCGGTTCCTCGACGCCGGCCTGCGCGTCCTCGCCCGCGACGGCTACGGCGGCTTCAAACAGTCGACGGTGTGCGCGGAGACCGGTCTCACCACCGGTGGCTTCTACCACTCGTTCAAGAGCTGGAGGGACTTCGAGACCGCGCTCATCGAGCACTGGAAGACCGAGGCGACGGCCAACGTGGTGGCACAGCTGCGCACCATCGGCAGCCCGGTGGACCGGATACTCGCAGTGGTCGAGGCGTCGCGGAATCTGCCGCACCACACCGAGCGGGCGCTGCGCGTCTGGTCGTCGAAAGACCCCGACGTCGCCGCCGCGGTACGAGAGGTGGACCGGACCCGGTGCGAGGCCGTCGCCGAGTTCGTCGGCGACCTGATCGCCGACCCCGACGAGCCCGAGCAGATCGCCGCGCATTCGCTGATGGTCCTGGTGGGCTACCAGTGCTCGGATGCCGGCCCCGAAGAGTTCGAATGGGCGATGCGCCGCATCGTCGACCGCACTCTCAGTCTTCCGTGCAAGGCCGATCAGACGTCGGAGTAGTCCGCGACCCGCCCCTTCCTCGGTGCGTTGCGCAACGCCGACAGCATCCGCGGGACGCGCCGCAGCGGCAGACGGGCGGGCCAGTCGTCGGTCCGCAGCAGCGCCTCGGTGCCGCCGTCGACGGTGACCACCGAACCGGTCATGAAGTCGGCCGCGGGCGAGAGCATGATCATCACCCAGTCGGCGATCTGCTCGGGCGTGCCGTACTCACGCACCGGCACCGGGTACGAGCGCACCTGAGCGGCCGTCGAACTGGCGAGCTGTTTGCGCAGCAGAGGCGTGAGCACCGGCCCCGGAGCGATGACGTTGATGCGGATACCCGCGGCGGCCCACTGATCGGACACCGCGTGCCGCCGGCACCAGCGGCTCACCGCGATCTTCGACGCCGCGTACGCCGCGGGTCCCGACAGCGGCCCCATCCGGCGCACGATGCGCACAGCTCTCTCGGTCTCGCCCGCCTCCAGCAGTCTGACGGCCCGGCGCGGCACAAACGGCGTCGACGTCGTCGAATTGGAGCCGAACACCACCACCTTGGCTTTGTCGGCCGCGGCCAGTTCGGGTTGCAGACCCATCAGGAGTTCGGTGACGCCGAGCACGTTGACCTCGACGGTCAGCCGTTCCTTGCCGCGCAGCGCGCCCACCCCGGCGGCGAACACGGCGCCGTCGAGCCTGCCGCCGGCCCGGGTCATGATCGCGCGAACCGCATGTGCCCGGCCTGCGCTCGTCGAGAGGTCCGCCTCCACGTCGGCGTCCGCGAGGTCGACGCCGATCACCTCGTGCCCGTCCGCTTGCAGGCGTCGCGCCACTTCGTGTCCCATTCCCGACGCCGCGCCGGTCACCACGTACTTGCCCACGAATACCTCTCTCAGGTGTGATCTCGCCCCCGACTCTAGAACACGTTCTATCCGGCGGCACACCCTTCGGCACCTCGTCGACGCGCCGGCTGACGTCTCAGAATCGGTAGATGCGCTTGGCGTTCCCCGCGAAGAGCTGCGTCAACAGGTGGTCGCCGCGGTCGCCGAGGACGTCGAGCAGTGCGCCGACCGTCATGCCGATCGGCGAGTTGGGGCGGTCGACCGGGGAGTCGGAGCCGAAGATCACGCGGTCGGGACCGAACCGGTCGACCAGATGCAGTACCAGCGGCCCGGCCATGTCGGCCAGTACCGCTCGGCTGGCGATGGTGCCCGACGTCTCCCGGCCGTAGCCGAGGAGCGCGAGGCCCAGTCCCGAGACCTTGACCACCACGTTCGGCCGATTCGCGATCATGGCGGTGCGTTCGCGCCACAGACTCAGGATCTCGGCACGCGCGGCAGCCGTCATGCCGGTCTGCGCGCCGACCGGTCCGAACGCACCCGCGGGCATCCCCATGTGCTCGACGATGATCGTGGTGTCGGGGAACCGCCGGGCGAGCATGTCCAGCTGCCCGAGCTGATGGGAGTAGGCCACCGAGACGAACGCCAGATCACGTTCGGCGAGCTCCTCGAATCCCTTGAGGAAGCTGGTCGAAGCGACCACATCCGGTTCGTCGCACCAGTCCGGCAGTTCGGGATCGGCGTGCCGCGCCCACTTGAACCGGACGGCGCGAACGCGGTCGGAGTACGCGAGCTGACGGTCGAGAGCGGCGCCGAACAGGGGATGTCGCGGGTCGGCTGCCGTGACCGTGGCGCCGAGCGCCGGACCCTTCTGACCGTGCGGAAGCGCCGTGAGGTACTTCAGCTCGTCGAACGACGAGTTCATCAGCGACTCGGGGTCCCTCGCCGGCCGCCAGTGCGACTCCACTTGAACCACGCTCTCCACACCGACGCCCGCGATGGAGAGCAGTGCGACGGCGTCGCTGGAATACTGCGCCGGTTCGTAAGCTGAGGTCAGGATGCTCGAATCGAGACCGTACAGGCGGTCGGCGCTGGTGCCCACGCGGGCGGCGAGCGAGAGGGCCGGCGTGGGCACGAACCGTCGCAGCCGGGGCGCCGACAGCCGCGCGAAGCGGGCGAGCGCCCATGACGACCGGGTGGGGTTGAAGTAGTGGACGTGCGCGTCGACGATTCCAGGGAGCAGTCCACCGAGCATCGTCACACCGCTAGCGTGCCACAACCCACAAGCGGCACGCCGAACAATATCGGGGCCAGTCGGTCACGCCGACTACAGTGGACCACGCCCGGCACCGGGCGGCCCGTGAACACCAGCGACGACGCGGAAAGCGAGCAGGAAGAGTGACTCAGCCCGAGCAGCCGATCCTGGCGCAGACCCGGGCACTCCTGGCGAGCGATCCCGACCGTTTCGCGAGCAGCGTCTTCGCCCGGCTGTTCGCGATGCGGCCCAGCCTCCGAGAGTTGTTTCCGGCCGCGATGGGCACTCTCCGAGCCTCATTCGTGGATGTGATCGACCACGTGCTCGACGCGATCGGGGCACCGGACGGCCACGGCGAGCTGGTCGAGTTCCTCGCGCAGCTGGGCCGCGACCACCGCAAGTTCGGCGTCGTCAGCGAGCACTACTGGCTGATCTACGACGCCCTGATGTCGGAGTTCCAGTTCGCCTTCGGCAACCGCTGGACACCGGAGGTGGAGGAGACCGTCGGGCAGGCGATGCTCCTGACCACCGGTGTGATGCGCGGCGCCGCGGAAAGCGCCGAGGGTCCCCCGCGCTGGCACGCCCGCGTGGTGCAGAAGTTCCGGATCACGCGCGAACGGGCCGTGATCCGGCTGATCGCCGATGGACCGCACCCCCCGTACGCCGCCGGCCAGTACCTCGAGACGCAGATCCCGCAGTGGCCCCGGACCTGGCGCAACTTCTCCCCGGCCATTCCCTCGAAACCGCAGGGCGAGTTGGAGTTCCACGTCCGAGCGGTGCCGGGCGGCCGGGTCAGCGGCTCCATCGTGCGAGACACCGCGGTCGGAGACGTGTGGACCTTCGCACAGCGCCACGGCACCATGCACATCGATCCGGCGCGACCGGCGCTGCTGATCGCCGGCGGTACCGGGCTCGCTCCCCTGCGCGCGCTGCTGATCGACCACGCCCGCTTCGGCGAGCCGGCTCCGGTCCACCTCTTCTACGGAACACAGAATCCCGGCGAACTGTACGAGCTCGGCGTGCTCGCACAGCTGGCCGGCGCGAATCCGTGGCTGCGCGTCACCGCCGTCACGGAGAACACCGAGGACCCGTGGTGGCTCACCGGCGGCACCGATCCGCGCGGCTGGGGGCTCGAAGTGCGCTACGGCCGCGTCGGCGAGGTGGCCGCGACGTACGCCGACTGGCGGGGCCGCCAGGTGCTGCTGTCCGGCCCGGCCCCGATGGTCTTCCACACCGCGCTGCGACTACGGGCCGCAGGCGTGAATCCCGACGCGATCCAGCACGACCCGCTGAACTGACCGCCCGGGACCGGGCACTGCCTACGACTGATGCCGGGACGCGACCAGCACTGCCAACGCACCGCCGAGCATCGACACGTTCTTCAGGAACTGGATCTGCTGCATCTTGTGCTGCATCGGATCGTCGATCTCCCAGAAGGCGTGCCCGGCGAAGGTGGTCGGAACCAGCGACGCCGCCAGCAGGACCGCACCGGGCCGTGCACCGAGACCGGTGGCGATCATCGCGCCGCCCAGCACCTGGGCGGCACCGTTGGCCCGGACGATCGTCTCGTTGTCGGTCGGCAGCGGGATCACGGTCCGGATCTTGTCGAGCAGCGGCGACGCCGCTTCGACGCGGGCACCCGGCGCCGTGGCGGCGTCGTAGCCCAGGATCATGTACGGGATGCCGGTGAGGGCACGGCCTGCGGCGTGGATCAGATTCATGGGGACCTCTGGATAGACGGTGGGTGCTCGGGGCACACGCCGCCGAGGATAGTGGAACCGATATGGCAAGGCCGCCGACGGCAGTCGGCGGCCTTGTGGCTCTATCGCGTTGTGGTTCTATCGCGTCGTGGTGCTACCGCGTCAGCGGCTCCGTTTTCCCCGCGGCTGCCACACCACGAGGGCGTTGGTGCGGGGCACCGGAACCAGTTCTCCGTGACGTGCCCGCGACGCCGACTCCATCTGCCGAGTCAGGTCACTGACCCGTCGGCGCAGGGCCTCCACCTCGTCGCTGAGTTCGATGATCCGTTTGATCCCCGCGAGGTTCACGCCCTCGTCCTGCGACAACCGCTGGATCTCGCGAAGCATCTCGACGTCGCGGTTGGAGTAGCGACGCCCGCCGCCGCGCGTGCGCTGCGGGGTCACCAGACCCAGCCGATCGTAGGTCCGGAGGGTCTGGGCGTGCATGCCGGCCAGCTCCGCCGCCACCGAGATCATGAACGTGGCGGCGTCGCCGACGTCGTCATTGCGCGACCGGTCTCCTCGATCGTCGACTGCCATGGGTCATCACCGCCCCCATCCTGCGCGGGGGTCGAATCCACTGGCCCGTTCGGCCTCCGCATACTTCTTCATCGCTTCGGTCGCCGCGTCGTCGAGCTTGGTCGGCACCGCGACCTTCACCGTCACCAGCAGATCACCGGATCCGCCGGATCGCTTCGGCACACCGCGGCCCTTCAGCCGCAGGGTCCGTCCGTCGGAGGTGCCCGCCGGGATCTTGACGCCGACCGAACCGTCGAGCGTCGGAACCGAGATGGTCGCTCCGAGAATCAGCTCCGAGATGGACACCGGCAGTGAGACCTTGAGGTCGTTGCCGCTGCGGGTGAACACCTTGTCGGCCATCACGTGCACGGTCACGTACAGGTCGCCGGACGGCGCGCCGCGCATCCCGGCCTCGCCCTGCCCGGCGAGCCGGATCCGCTGACCGTCCTCGACGCCCTGCGGGACGCGGACGTTGATGGTCCGCGGGCGCACGGTGATGCCGGTGCCCTGGCAGTCCGGGCACGGATCGTCGATCTTGGTGCCGGTGCCCTGGCAGTCGGGGCAGGGTTCGGAGAATCCGAAGTGCCCCTGGTTGCGGGTGACGAAGGCAGTGCCGTTGCAGGTGGGGCACGTGCGCGGGCTGCTGCCCGGCCGTGCGCCGCTGCCGTGGCACTTGGTGCACGGCGACGGGCTGGTGACGCGCAGCGTCACCGTGGTTCCCTGCACCGCGTCGCGGAATGCAAGGGTGGTCTCGGTCTCGAGATCGTTGCCGCGTCGCTGGCGGGGTCCGCCGGCCGACCCGCCGAAGCCGCCGCCGCGTCCGCCCAGCAGGTCGCCGAGCATGTCGCCGAGGCCACCGCCCCCGCCCGCACCGCCGGCCGCGCCGAACAGGTCGCCGAAGTCGAATCCGCCGGCACCGCCCGGCGTTCCGCCGCCGAAACCGTTGCCGCCGCGGAACCGGCCGCTGGCCATCAGGGTCCGGGCCTCGTCGTATTCGCGGCGCTTGGTCTCGTCGGAGAGCACGCTGTGCGCCTCCGACACTCTCTTGAAGCGTTCTTCGGCCGCCGTGTCGCCCGGGTTGGCGTCCGGGTGCAACTCACGGGCGAGCTTCCGGTAAGCCTTCTTGATCTGGTCGGCACTGGCGTCGGAAGAAACGCCGAGGTCTGCGTAGAAATCGCGTTCCAGCCATTCACGCTGGGGAGCCATCAGGCGTCACCTCCTTGAAAAAAGTCTGTGGTTGTCATGTGTCGCTCCTGTTCGGACACACGGTGGCAGTGGGGCCGCGGGGCCGCCGTGCAACGGCGACCCCGCGCTCGCATCACTGCTCCGGCGCAGCGTCGCTCGGCGCCGGGTCGGTGACCGTCACCATGGCGTGACGGATCACCTTGTCTCCCAGGCGGTAGCCCGTCCGGAAGACGTTGCCGATGACAGGGGTGTCCCCGCTGCCATCATTCTGAATGGCTTCGTGGAGTTCCGGGTCGAATTCCTCGCCCGGCTCCGCGAACTTCGCCAGCTTCTCACCCGAGAGAACGTCGACCAGCTTGTCGGCGAACGCCCGCAGCGGGCCCTCGTCGAGGTCTCCGTGGTCCCGGGCGCGGTCGAGGTCGTCGAGGATGGGCAGCAGCTTCTCCACGAGAATCTGCTTACCGCGGTCGACGGCCTGCAGCTGCTCCTCGGCACTGCGGCGACGGAAGTTCGCGAACTGCGCGCGCTCCCGCTGCAGGGCCTCGGTCAGCTCCGCCACCTGCGCATCGGCCGGGGTGGCCTGGTCGCCGGCCGGCTGGGCCGCCGCGTCGTCCGCGGCGGCTTCAGCCTGCTGGGTTCCCGCGCCGTCGCGCACCTCACCCGTCTCCGGGTCGACGCGACGGTTGTCGGTCACCGTCACCGGCTCTTCGGCGGTGTTCTCCCCGGCGTTGTTACCGGCTGTCACTTGTTCTCACCTTCGGCGGGATCGTCCACGACCTCGGCGTCGACGACGTCGTCGGCTCCGGCGTCACCGGTGGCCGCACCGGCCTCGCCCTCGGCCTGAGCCGCCGCGTAGATCGCCTGGCCCATGGCCTGCGACTCCTCCGACAGCTTCTCGATCGCGCTGCGGATGGCGCCGGTGTCGGTGCCCTTCAGCGCCTCGTTGGCTCCGGTGATGGCCGCGTTGACCTTGTCCTTGACGTCGGCGGGGACCTTGTCCTCGTTCTCCTTCAGGAACTTCTCGGTCTGGTTGACCAGCGACTCCGCCTGGTTGCGGGTCTCGGCCTCCTCGCGGCGGACGCGGTCCTCTTCGGCGTGAGCCTCGGCGTCCTTGATCATCCGGTCGATCTCGTCCTTCGACAGACCCGAGCCGTCCTGGATGCGGATGCTGTTCTCCTTGCCGGTGCCCTTGTCCTTCGCGGTGACGTGAACGATGCCGTTCGCGTCGATGTCGAAGGTGACCTCGATCTGCGGAACGCCCTGCGGTGCAGGCGCGATGCCGCCGAGCTCGAACGATCCGAGCAGCTTGTTGTGCGAGGCGATCTCGCGCTCACCCTGGTACACCTGGATCTGCACCGACGGCTGGTTGTCTTCAGCGGTGGTGTAGGTCTCCGACCGCTTGGTCGGAATGGTGGTGTTGCGCTCGATCAGCTTGTGCATCACGCCGCCCTTGGTCTCGATGCCGAGGGACAGCGGGGTCACGTCGAGCAGCAGCACGTCCTTGACCTCGCCGCGCAGGACGCCGGCCTGCAGGGCGGCGCCGACGGCGACGACCTCGTCCGGGTTGACGCCCTTGTTGGGCTCCTGACCACCGGTGAGCTCCTTGACCAGGTCTGTCACGGCAGGCATGCGGGTGGAACCGCCGACGAGCACCACGTGGTCGATGTCGCTGACCGCGATGCCCGCGTCCTTGATGACGGCCTGGAACGGAGTCCGGGTGCGCTCGAGCAGGTCGCTCGTGATGCGCTGGAACTCAGCGCGCGAGAGCTGCTCGTCGAGGAAGAGCGGGTTCTTGTCGGCGTCGACGGTGATGTACGGCAGGTTGATCGAGGTGCTCTGCGAGGACGAGAGTTCGATCTTCGCCTTCTCAGCGGCCTCGCGCAGACGCTGCATGGCCATCTTGTCCTTGGTCAGGTCGATGCCCGAGCTGGCCTTGAACTTGTCGACGAGCCATTCGACGATGCGCTCGTCCCAGTCGTCACCACCGAGGTTGTTGTCGCCCGACGTGGCGCGGACCTCGACGACTCCGTCGCCGATCTCGAGCAGCGAGACGTCGAAGGTGCCGCCACCGAGGTCGAAGACCAGGATGGTCTGTTCCTTCTCGCCCTTGTCGAGACCGTAGGCCAGAGCGGCCGCGGTGGGCTCGTTGACGATGCGCAGGACGTTGAGGCCCGCGATCTGGCCGGCCTCCTTGGTGGCCTGACGCTGCGAGTCGTTGAAGTACGCCGGCACGGTGATGACCGCGTCGGTGACGTCCTCACCCAGGTAGGCCTCGGCGTCGCGCTTCAGCTTCATCAGCGTGCGGGCGCTGATCTCCTGCGGGGTGTACTTCTTGCCGTCGATCTCGACGGTCCAATCGGTGTCGCCCATGTGGCGCTTCACCGAGCGGATGGTGCGGTCGACGTTGGTGACGGCCTGGTTCTTGGCCGGCTGTCCGACGAGGACTTCGCCGTTGCGCGCGAACGCGACGATCGACGGAGTGGTCCGCGACCCCTCAGCGTTGGCGATGACGGCGGGCTCGCCGCCTTCGAGAACCGACACCACGGAGTTGGTGGTGCCGAGGTCGATTCCGACAGCACGTGACATGTGTGTTCCTCCTAGTTCCGGCTTGCTGGTGGGGGCCGGGTAGTTCTTTGGGCCGGGAGGGCCTTGTTGGTCTGTGAAACCTCAGCGCCTTCGACTCAGGTTTAATCGAGGATGTTCACCCCGTCAACCTTGTTGAGCCGCTTTCACTCAAGTTTCTCGATGGGTTCAACTGTACGCAGGGACGATTCATTCCGGAGAGTTGAGCGAAGTTGACTCAATCCTGGGTGATGTCCGTCACCGCAGGGAGACGGTCGGACGTGAAGTCAGCATCTGCGCCATCGGCAGACCAGCCGGGCACGTATCGAGCGTCAAAACCATGACCTGTTCCATTCATACGAACAAATGGTGACGCGCGTCACCGGATACCTGAGAACGACCTGAGCAGAGGCCCCTCGATCCCGTCGACCTGCGGAAACATCCCTCGTTACACATTCGCCCGCGACGCCGCATTTCCGGCACAGAAGTGCTCCCTCGCACTGTGTCCCCAGAGTTAGTGGCACCGTGGGGCGCTGCGGCGTCCCATCATTCTCGGCATGGCACCCATCGCACGATTGACCTCAACCGCTCGACGCGCAGTCGTCGTCACTGCCGCCGGAGCAGCGGCAGTGTCGCTCGCTGCCATCGGCGCCGGCAGCGCTCATGCTGCGGTCGGCGAGAATCTCGACCAGAGTTGCACCAAGTACTCGCAGGACGGCGGAACCACGTGGGGGAATTTGGACGTCCTCTCGTGGAACACCGACCGCCCGGTCCCGGGCCACGAGGTGAAGCAGGCTTCGTTCAAGATCAAGAACTCCTGCGACACGCCCGCCAAATTCCAGGTGTTCGCCGGCAACTGGGAACTCCCGGGCGGAGGTTCGGCCACCGTCCGCGCGAACGCCGGCTCGGTGAAGGGAAGCAAGCACAGCCTGGCAGGCGGCCCCGGAATCCTCGTCGTCGAGACTGGTCGGCTCATCCAGAACACACCGATCGACGTGGAACTGTTCGTTGGCATTCCACAAGGGGAGACCGAACAGAACTTCACGATCAAACCTGACTGGAGCACCTCTCTCGAAGAGGTCGCAGGCGACGCTCCAGTGGATCCCGTGGACCCGACTGATCCCGGAGGTGATGGCGGTTCCGGATCTCTCGACTCGGGCTCGCTCGGTTCCGGTTCGCTCGGCAGCATGTTCGGCAGCCTCGGAGGCGGCAGCAGTGATGCCGCCAAGAGCGTTCAGGTGAGCCTGAACGCCCCGGCCATCCACGCCGGCGGGCGCTGAACGGCGGATCGGCCAGCTCGCGCACCCGTCGTACGCCGGCCGATCACACAGACTTCGGCCATCCACCCCGGTGAATCCCGGCCGTAGACGGTCACTTCGGTGACCGCCCCCGCGCGGGCATCTCCCGCCGCGCGGGTCACCCTTTCCCACACCTTCGGGTGTCCCGATTCAATTAAGGGAAGACATGAACAAGGTTACGAAGGGCGCTCTCGCCGCAGCCGCCGGCGCAGCCATCCTGGCTGGTGGCGCAGGCACCATGGCGGCTTGGAACAGCAACGTCAACACCAACGGCGGCACTGTCACCGCCGGTCAGCTGAACCTCACCGCGGTCGACACCGGTACCTGGACGTGGGTCGGCGGCACGAAGGATGGCGATACCTTCAACCCTGGCACCGACCGTCTCGTGCCGGGCGACACCGTCCGGTACACGGCCAGCTACAAGATCACGGCCGTAGGAACCAACCTGACGGCGACCCTGACTCCCAGTGTGGGCGGTGTCTCCGGCGATCTCGCACAGTACCTCGATCCGACGACCGCAGGTGGTGGCCCCGGAATCACTGTGACCCCTGCCGACAACAACACGACCAAGAAGGTCTCGACCGACATCACATTCAGAGCAGACACAAGCAACAAGGACGGACAGGACAAGACCGCTGACCTCTCCGGCGCCACGGTCACTCTGCAGCAGAACTAAACCACTCCTCCCGTGATTAAGAGGATTTCGTGAAGCCCCAAATCAAATGGGCGCTCGCAGCGGCGGCGGTTCTGCTGGTGGGATTCATCTCCCTCCAGCAGACCGGCGCCCTCTGGCGTTCGGAAGCAACGAGCAACGGTGGCACGATCACCGCAGGCAAGCTCGACATCTCGGTGAACCAGGGCGGCGTCAAGCAGTTCACGCTCGACGGCCTGACGCTGACTGACGCGAACCCCGGTGACAGCGTCCAAAAGCCGCTGCCGGTCATCAATTCCGGCAACGTAACGATGCAGTACAAGCTGAACTCGGTGGCCGTCACCGGCACCACCCCGCTGAAGCTGCGTGTCGCAGTAGTCGGCAGCGAGGCCGCATGCACCCCCACCGGCGATGTCGGTGAGGAGATCTACTCGGGTGCGATGAACACCGCTGCCACCGCAGCCCGCAACGTCGCGGCGGGTACTACCGAAGTGCTGTGCCTGCGTACCACCATCGCGACCAACGCATCGACGTCGCAGTCGGCCAACGCGACGTTCACCTTCGGCGCCCAGTCGGTCAGCAACTCATGATGTTCAGTCGCGGAACCCATCACACCAGCGAGACGGAGGCGCTTCCCTCCGCAAGCGACGCGGAGAACTCCGACGCGACTCCACCCATCTGGTGGGTGAAGACGATCGCCTCGTGGACGCTGCTGCTCGTCGCGGTCGGCGTGCTCGCTGTGCTCGTGGTGGTTCCGCGGCTGACCGGTTCCACCGCGTACACGGTGCTCACCGGGTCGATGCAGCCGACGTACCCGCCGGGAACGCTGATCGTGGTGAAGCCGACGCCGGGCGATCAATTGAAGGCCGGCGACGTCATCACGTTCCAGCCGGAGTCGGGCAATCCGTCGGTCACGACGCATCGGATCATCAGCATCGTCTACGACGCGAGCGGTAAGCGCCGGTTCATCACCAAGGGCGATGCCAACAATGCGACGGACCCGGTTCAACTCGTCGAAGAGCAGGTCCGAGGCAGACTGCTGTACTCGGTTCCCTACCTCGGCCGGATCAACTCCCTGATCTCCGGCTCGTCGCGGAGCATCGCGGTGTTCGTGATCGCCGGCGGTCTCGGTGCGTACGCGTTGTGGATGTGGATCAGCAGCATCCGCGACCGCAAGAAGCCGAAGCCTCCCGAGAACCCCGAACCCGGCGCCGCTCCGCCCGATCCGCCGATGCCGCCGGCTCCCACGCAGGCGGTTCCGGCGCACGCCGAGGTCGGCGGCCGGCACCCCGCAGGATCTGAGAACCGCTGCTATGCGTGCGGCGCCGATCAGTCCGGACGTCCGCCGCTCGCCTACTCGGCGGTCCCCGATCCGCCGTCGGCGGCGCCGGTGATCCCCAGTGCCGAGATCACCCAACCGATTCCTTTCATCAAGTGACTCCCTCCCGAATGATTAGGCAGAAACAGATGTCCTCATCCAACGAAACTCACGACCGCGAGCGGTCGGGGTCGCGACTGCGCGGGCGCCTCGGCGACACCGGTTGGACGCGCGCCCGAGCGATCGCCTCACTCGGAATGGTCTTCGGTCTCGGCGCCGTCGGCACGATGGCCGCGTGGTCGGACACCGCGACCGCGACTACCGGAATGTTCAGCACGGCGGCCGTCGACGTGCGAATGGATCTTCACGGCGACCGGCCAACACACCAATTCGCGTCATTGGCGAAGCTCAACCTCGCTAAGGGAGCCACAGTCGCGGGTATGCTCCCGGTCAACAACATCGGCGGCAGCGACTTCGACTACACGATGAAGGCAGTCAGCGCCGACAGCGGCACAGCGACATACGGCGACGCGAACGCCGGCACGTTCGCGCAGAATCTGAGGGTGAACGTCTACCGGGGTGGTAGCAGCAATGGAACCGTCTGCAGCGGCGGCACCGCCATCGCAACGGGCAAGGCGCTGACGCTCGGCACAACCGACATCATCACGACCAACCAGCGAGTGAACAAGAACACGACCGACAATCTGTGCTTCCAAATCACTCTCGACTCCAACGCCCCGAATAGTGCGCGGATGTCAGCTCTGTCAGTCAAATTCAACTTCGCAGCGACCCAAGCGTGATCTCGCAATGAGTCAGCAGCAAGCAAGGACTACGCAGCGACGCCGCCGCCGCGAGCTCGCCCTCAATCTCGGCGCCGTCGCGGGTCTGGTCTGCATCGTGATCGCAGTGGTGTCGATGACGTTCGGGATCAAGCCACTGGTGTTCCGATCGGGGTCGATGTCGCCGCAGATCCCGACCGGCTCTCTCGCAGTGGCCCGTACCGTTCCCGCAGCGCAGATCAGTGTCGGCGATGTCGTCAGTGTCGACAACGAGGCCGGAACTCGAATCACCCATCGCGTCGTTGCAGTCGACCCCGCCGGTGGCGACAAGGTCGCGCTGATCATGAAGGGCGATGCGAACCGAGTTGCGGATCCCACGCCGTACCTGGTCGATCACGCAGATCGAGTGATCACAAGCGTGCCGTTCGCCGGGTACGTAGCCGCTTGGCTTTCGAGCAAGACGGCGATCTTCCTCGGCGGCGTCCTCGCCGGGGCCTTGCTGATGCTCGCTTTCGGCCCCCTACGCCGATCCAGCAGCGACGCGTCGAATGACGCACACCAGACCGAAACACTCGATGAGCCCGCCGACAGCAGCGAGGCCAAGCTCCAGGAGGCCAACTGTGGCTAATCTCCGTCAATCAATTCGCCAGAAGCTGCCGTCCACTCGTGCGCTCCTCGCCATCGGCGGCGCGGCCGTCGCCGCGGTCGGACTGGTACAGACCACCGACACCATGGCCGCCGGAACTGATGCGGCGACAGCCAATGTGTCCCAGATCGCTAGTCAGAACTTCACACCGGTACCCGTGGTGAAGGGCATGTCGTGCAGTGGCGGACTCGGCTCCAAAGCGGATCTCCAATGGACCAGCGCCGGCCCCGGATACTGGTACCAAGTGGAACGGTGGGAGGGCGGAAGCAGTCCGGCTTGGTCAGGCGCGACCCCGGACGCGAACTACAATGGCATTTCCCTCCCGTACTCAGTTCTGAAGAAGGTCTATTCCGTTCGTGTCCGGACGCGATACGGCCAAAACGGCGAATTGTCCAACGGATACGCACAGTGGGACATCACCAACTGGTCTGGCGTCACGTACTGCACCTCCAACGGAGGCGGTGACCGAGGTCGATCCAATATCTCCACCTGGCAGGAACAGTCCGACTGGACTCCCGCCGCACCCCAAAACATCGTCAACGACGCACCGGGCGCCCTGTCGAGGATGCGAAGCGCGATGGAGAAACTTGCACCGTCGACGACATCGGACCCGTCGACCAGCAATGCGCCAGAATCAGAAGCCGACCCCACCACGTCGGCGACGAAGCCATCAGAGTCGACGAAGCCGTCAGAGTCCGAGTCTGTCGAGTCGACCACTCCGTCGTCGGCACCCGACACCAGTGCCGAAGCCACCGAGCCGAGTACCGAGGCCAAGCCGAAGCTCACGATCGCTCTCGAAGTGGCGGGCACCGATCGTCAGTTGATCCTCAACGCCGATGGTGTCGAGAAGTGCCGGACCCCGCTTGAGGACGGCGACGTCGCGAGCGTCAACTCCGCCACCAATACCGTCTCGATCACCAACGGGACCACGGTGAAGAAGGTCGACACGGAGACCTGCGCAGTCTCCTGACCCACCCATGCGAAGGCGCGTCCGGTGCACCCCGACCCGGACGCGCCTTCCCCATTTCCGGGCGACGGACCGACGGTTAGACTAGAACGCGTTCTATTGCGATGGTCGACTCAGGAACGGAGTGGGATGGGACTGCGAGAGCAGATGCTGGCCACCGTCGAAGGGTCGCCGGCAGCCGTTGCCGCGCACGACAGACAGCGGTGGCTGTCGCTGTTCGCGCCGGACGCGATAGTCAACGACCCCGTGGGGTCGAGCCCGCACCGCGGAGACGAGCAGCTCTCCCGCTTCTACGACACCTTCATCGCCCCCAACACGATCGTCTTCCATCCGGCGCACGACATCGTCTGCGGCGACACCGTGATCCGCGACCTCACGCTGGAGATCCGCATGAGCGACGCCGTGACGCTGACGGTGCCTGTGCACCTGCGGTACGAGATGGCGTCGGCCGATCTGATCGCGGGCCTGTTCGCCCACTGGGAACTGCCGACCATGGTGCGACAACTCCTCGCCGAAGGCCTCGACGCGCTCCCCATCTCGACGCGGCTGACCGGGGCGCTGCTGCGGAACCAGAGACTCGGCGGAGCCGCCGGCTTCGCCCGAGGGTTCGTTCGCGCGGGTGCTGCGGAGAAGCGGCGGACGCTCGCGTTCCTAGACGCGGCGTGCGCAGAGCGGTCCGGGTCCGACGTACGGGTCGAGTACGGTGCCGGGCGCGTCGGGCCGGTCGCAGACCTGCGCGACGAACTGGACGGCTGGCAGACCGGCAAGTGCCTGGCTGCCGGACGATACGTGACAGTGAGCCTCACGCGCGGCGAAGAACACGCGGTGGCGATGGCCACCTTCGAACGCAGGCAGATCGTCGCGATGAAGGTGTACGTGGCGAGCTGAACCCGCCCTACTCGACGGCCGCGCGGTCGGCGATCCCCATCGCCCACCAATACAGACCCGCGTCGGGACTGGATGCGGAGGCCAGAACGAGGTCGGAGAGGTTCAGATCCTCCCCTCCCACAGGAGCTCGTTGTAGGCGGTCATCATCGGTCCCACGCGGGCGCGGGCCCGAGCGATGTCCGCCTCCGACAACCCGCGCTCCCGCAGCCAGCCGTCGGTATCGGCCTGCCGACCGTGGCCGATCGTAGTGTCGAGAAAGGGCTCGAGCAGCCGCATCCAGATGTCGGGGCGGGCGATCTGCGGAATCCGGTGACGCTCGGCGAACTGCCGGAGGTCGCCCTCACGCAGCTTGGACACGAACAGCGTCTCGCCCGCCGTCGTGCGGATCTCCGGCGGGAATCCAGCCGGGTCGACGTCGCGAATCCCGCCCACCGACAGCACCGGCTCGGCACACACCGAGGCCGCCGGGTGAACGTAGTCGACGAAGGTCAGGGCGTCGTCGCCGAACTCCACGCCGCGCGACCACAGTCCGGGCAACGGCACCCGCGAAGGCTGCTGCGCCGGCGGGCGGCGCCGTCGTCGCGGCCAGAAGATCACGTGCCGAGCGTAGGACATCGATCAGGAGGTCGACTCCGACCGACGAAACGTCGAGAGCCGTCGCCGCTGTGACGCGCCCCTTGTTAGATGGAGCCATGACGACGTCCCCGTTCCGCGACCGGCAGTTCTGAACCGTGGACCGCCGCGCCCTGCCCGCCGCCGATCCCACCGCCCTCTGGCGGGGTCTGGACGACGCCGACCCAGTCGGCCCCATGTGGCGGGCGGCGCAGATCTTCCGTCTCGTCGCCTTCGTCTACGCACTCGGTTTCCAGGTCGCGATCAACGGCGACCTGGAACATCCCGCCGTCACCTGGATCCTGTTCGCCGTCCTGACCGCGGCCAACGTCTGGTGGACCACCGGCTACCTCGCCGGATTCGGTCGCCGCCGGTGGTTCGTCGCGGGCGAGGTGATCGTGTCGGCCGCGATGATGCTCTCGACCGAGTTCGTCGCCTCCGGCCAGTGGATCGCCGACAACCAGACCTGGCCCACCACTCTCTGGATGACCAACGCGGCACTGTCCGCGGCGTTGCTCGGCGGGGCGCGCTGGGGTTTCGCGGCCGCAGCGGTGATCGGACTGACGAACTACTACGTCAAGGGCGAATTCCTGCTGAACTTCGGACGCAACGCGACGGCCATCCTGCTCGCCGCCGCGTCGATCGCCCTCGGCATGGCCGCCTCCCGCGCCCGACTGATGCATTCCCGGCTCACCGCGGCCGTCGAACTCGCCGCGGCATCGGCCGAACGCGAACGGCTCGCCCGCGAGGTGCACGACGGCGTGCTGCAGGTCCTCGCCCTTGATCGCTCGTCGCGGGCGCGAGATCGGCGGTCCCACTGACGAACTCGCGAGTCTGGCGGCCGAACAGGAACGCGTGCTGCGGCAGCTCATCGCGGCGACGCCGGCGCCGGTGGCAGACGGGGGCGCCCTCCTCGACCTCGGACCGGGCCTGCGCGCCCTGGCGACCGACCGTGTTCGGGTCAGCACACCCGGCGAGCGGGTCCTGATCGACGCCGCGGTCGCCGGCGAGGTGCTCGCCGCGGTCGGCAACATCCTCGACAACGTCGAACGCCACGCGGGCGGCGACGCGCACGCCTTCGTCCTGCTGGAAGACCTCGACACCGAGATCGTCGTCAGCGTCCGCGACGACGGTGTGGGGATCGAGCCCGGCCGGCTGTCGGCGGCGGTGAAGGAAGGGCGGATGGGGATCTCGCGGTCGATCATCGGGCGGATCGAGGCACTCGGCGGCACCGCTCGGCTGGAGTCGGCGCCCGGTGCCGGGACAGAATGGGAGCTGACGGTCCCGGCCGGCGAAAGAGAGGCGCAGTCCCGATGAGCGATGCCGCACTGCGCGTGATGGTGGTCGACGACCACCCGATGTGGCGAGAGGGCGTGGCGCGCGACCTGTCGGAGGAGGGCTTCGACGTCGTCGCCACCGCCGACGGCTGCGCGAGCGCGGCCGCGCGTGCCGCGGCGGTGCGGCCCGACGTCGTCCTGATGGACATGCAGATGCCCGACGGCTCGGGTGCCGAAGCGACCGCGGCCGTCCTCGCGGCGCACCCCGGCGCGCACGTGCTGGTCCTCTCGGCGTCCGACGAGCGCGACGACGTGCTCGAGGCCATCAAGGCCGGGGCCACCGGGTATCTGGTGAAGAGCGCGCAGCGGTCGGAGTTGGTCGCGGCCGTCCGCGCGACGGGCGACGGGCAGGCCGTGTTCACTCCCGGCCTCGCCGGACTGGTACTCGGCGAGTACCGGCGGATCGCCCGCTCGCCCGAACCCGACGCACCGACGCTGACGCAGCGCGAGACGGAGGTGCTGCGGCATGTCGCGAAGGGGCTGTCGTCGCGGCAGATCGCGACGCGGCTGTCGATCAGTCCGCGCACCGTCGAGAACCACGTCGGCGCCGCGCTGCGGAAGCTGCAGCTCGGCAACCGGGTGGAGTTGGCGCGATACGCGATCGAGCACGGCCTCGACCAGGAGTAACCGCCGACCCCACGGCCAACTCCCCACACCTTCTGCGTAATTCTGCGCATGTCCGCGAGGCGCCGCACCGCGACGCTGGAAGGCATGACGAACAACAACGATCCAGCAGTCGCGGCGGCCCGCCTCGGCGACGAGCTGAAGAGCATCGCGGGCCGGATGTCGGCGGTGTCGGCCGACTTCGAGGCGTTCACCGCGTCGCTCGCCCGAGAGTCGGAGACGCCGCAGGACGCGGATGCGCCCCCGGTCGCGGCGACGGGACCGCAGCCCGCGCCCCAGCCTGAGCCTGAGCCCCAGCCGCAGCCTGAGCCGCAGCCGCATTTGCAGTACGCGACGGTGCCGCCGACGGTGGGCACGCCGTTCACGCGACAGCCCTTCGGTCCCCAGTCGTACGGGGTCCCGTCGTACGCCCCGCAGCCCTACCCGCCTCCTCCATACGGCCCGCCGTCGTACGCTCCGCGCCCGTTCCCGGCACCGCCGGCCACGCCGGCGCCCAGCCTCGGCAAACGACTCTCCGACGCCGCCGAACGCGGGCTGGTCGGCCGGGTTCTGGCGGCGGTCGGCGTCGCGATCACGCTGATCGGGATCGTGCTGCTGCTGGTTCTGGCCGCACAGGCCGGTCTGCTCCGGCCCGAGCTTCGCGTCGCCGGCGGCGCGGTCTTCGCCGCCGCACTGGTCGGCGTCGGATCGCGGGTCGGACGCCGACCCGAGAAGCGTCCCGGCGCCGTCGCCCTGGTCGCGACCGGCGTCGCCGCGGCCCTACTCGACGTCCTCGCCGCCACCGCGATCTACGGCTGGCTGCCGGAGTCGGCAGCGCTGGTCGCCGGCGCACTGATCGGCGGCGGCGGACTGTGGTCGGCGCACCGGTGGGACAGTCAGGCGCTCGCACTCATGGTGTCGGTGCCGCTGCTGGTCTTCGCGCCGGTGGTCGCGGGCGGCGTCGACGAACTCCTGGTCTGCTTCATGCTGACGTACGCGGCGGCCACCCTGTGGCTGCAGGCCGGTCGGGACTGGACCCCGCTGTTCGTCGTCAACACTGTCGCCACCACGCTTCCGATGACCGTGTTCGTGGTGATCGGCGACGGCCCTGCGTGGTTCCTTGCGGTCACCGCGCTCACCGGGCTCGCCCTGGCGCTCTGCTCGGCGATCATGCTGGCGCCCGCAAGCAGTCGCGCCGTGGTGCTCGGACTCACTTCGGTGGCCGCGGCGATCCCGCTGCCGATGATCGCAGGTCAGTGGACCGCCGGGGCCGGATCGTCGACGGCGGTGATCGGATTGGGCGCCGTGCTCTTCGTCGTCGCCGCGGTGGCTACCCGCGGACCGGCGTCGGTGCCCTTCGTCTGCCGGGTGGTGTGGCTGGCCGCAGGAGCGGTGCTGATCTCGATGGCGCTCGGAGTCGCACTCGACGCCTCCACGATCTCGCTCGGCTTCCTGGCAGGTGCGGTGATCATGGGTCTCGCGGCCCGTTGGGCCGACGATCTGCGGGGCGCAGTGCGGATCGCGGCCACCGTGTTCGCGGGCCTCGGACTGTCGTCGCTGCTGGAGACGGGCGGGGCGCAACAGCTCCTGTATCCCGGCGGGCTGAGTGACTCGGTCCACGCGACCCTCCTCGTCGGCTCACTCCTCGGCCTGGCCGCCACCATGGTGCTGGCCCGCGAATGGGGCACCGCAGCGCCGAGCCGCGCACAACAGATCTGGCTGATCGGCGGCCTCATCGGCCTGTGGCTCACCACCGAACTGTGCGTCGGCGTCGCCGGAGTCGCCACCGGAGGCTCGACCACCGGATTCCGCGCCGGTCACCTCGCGGCGACCCTCGTCTGGTTCGGCTCCGCCGCCGCGGCCCTGATGTGGGCGCGGAGGCTGCAGGGAGCGAGCCGCACCCTCACCCTCGCCACGGGATTGTCGGTGATCGCCGCGGCGGTCGCGAAACTCTTCCTGTTCGATCTCGCCGCCCTCGACGGAATGTTCCGGGTGATCGCCTTCATCGTCGCCGGAATGGTTCTGCTCTCGCTCGGCGTGGCTTACGCGCAGCGATTCACCTCCGAGGAACCCGCGCACTGACCCGCCGAGAATTTTGGCTCCCGGAACGGTCTCACAGACCGTTCCGGGAGCCAAAATTTTGCAGACCGGAACCGATAGCCCGGCACGTGCGTCTAATTGAAGGTGGGGGAAGCACAGTCGACAGCCGATCGTCGGGCGAACAGCCGGTGGTCGGAGCATCCGGAGATCGCGGTCGCACACCATCTCGCCGCTCACGACGGCGTGATCACCACCGGACAAGCACTGGCCTGCGGACTCACCGTCGGCCAGATCCGTTCGCAGGTGGAGCGAGGCCTGTGGGTACGGCAGGCCCGCGAAGTCTTCCTCTCCCTCGCCCACCCGCTGGAGGCCGCCGCGCGAATACGCGTGGTCGCGCACGCGAGGGCGGCCACCATCGATCGCACCGCTGCCGCCTGGTGGCACGGACTGGTCCGGGACGTTCCCGGGCCGATCACCGCCGCGGTGCCGCGCTCGGCGAAGCCGAATGCGACCTGCGGGGTGGCTGCCGACCTCAAGCGGCGCACCTACCCGCACGAAGACATCACCGAGGTCCGTGGAATCCAGGTGACCGGCACCGCTCTCTCGGTTCTCGGCGCGGCGTCAGAACACGAGGAGGGTCTGGTCTTCCTCGATCGGATGATTCAGAAGCGCGTGGTGACCGTGCCCGAACTGGTCGCCGCGCTGGACCGGAACCGCGGCGTCCACGGACTCGCCCGAGTGCGCAAGCTGCTGGGTGTCTCCGCCGACGGCTCGGAGTCCGAGGCCGAACGACTCTTCGTGCGGATGCTCCGCAGCGAACAGATCACCGGATGGAAGCAGCAGTTCCCGATCTGCGGTCGGCCGTGGGACTTCGCCTGGCCCGCCGAGCGCGTCGGCGTGGAGATCCACGGCTACGCCTTCCATCGGCACGAGGACCGGTGGAACCGCGATCTCGCGAAGGCGAACTCGATCGCCTGCCTCGGCTGGATCCCGCTGGCCTACTCGTGGAAGCAGCTCAATCTGGCGCCCGGCGACTGCATGCGCGAGCTAGCCAATGCCCTCGCCGCCCGCCGCGCCGAACTCCTCTGAAAACTCTGGCTCCCGGACAGGCCTGTGAGACCCGTCCGGGAGCCAAAAATTCTCATCACGCCGCGGCGCGCGCCTGTTCCACAGGCTCAAGGGCCTCCGAGACGATCACCGCGACATCCGTCATCGGCTTCACCTCGAGCGCCTCGAGCACCTCGGCCGGAACCTCGTCCAGATCGGCCTCGTTGCGCTGCGGGATGAAGACCGTCTTCAACCCGTTCCGTTGCGCGGCGAGCAGCTTCTGCTTCACGCCGCCGATCGGCAGCACGCGCCCGTTCAGGGTCACCTCGCCGGTCATGCCGACATCGCTGCGCACCCGCCGGCCGGTCAGCATCGACACCAACGCGGTCACCATCGTGACACCCGCGGACGGTCCGTCCTTAGGAACCGCACCGGCCGGGAAGTGGATGTGCACCGTGCCGTTGAGATCAGCCGGATCGATGCCGAAATCGGCGGCGTGCGCCTGCACGTACGAGAGCGCGATCTGCGCCGACTCCTTCATCACATCACCCAGCTGGCCCGTCAGCTTCAGCTGCGGTCCGGCCGCGTGCTCGCCCTTCTCCGACGTGCCCGCCGCTTTCAGCGCCTCGATGAACAGCACGTCGCCACCCATTCCCGTCACGGCCAGACCGGTGGCGACGCCCGGAACCTCGGTGCGCTCGGCGGTTTCCGGAGTGAACCGCGGTCGCCCGAGGTACTCCACCAGCGCAGTCTCGTCGACGACGATCGGCCCGCTCGCTTCGCTCCCGGCGCCGTGCGAATCCGGCCCGCTCGCTACGCTCCCGGCGCCGTGCGAATCCGGCCCGCTCGCTTCGCTCCCGGCGCCGGCCTGCACCGCGACCTTCCGCGCCACCTTCGCCAGCATCCGCTCGAACTGCCGAACACCCGGCTCACGGGTGTAGTTCGCGGCGATCTCACGCAAGGCGCCCTCGGTGACACTCACCTCGTCCGCCGTGAGCGCAGCCCGCTCCAGCTGTCGCGGAACCAGGTAGTCACGCGCGATGGCGACCTTGTCGTCCTCGGTATAGCCGTCGATCGTGACCAGCTCCATACGATCCAGCAGCGCCGACGGAATGTTCTCCACCACGTTCGCGGTAGCGAGAAAGACCACGTCCGAAAGGTCCAGGTCCAGATCCAGATAGTGGTCGCGGAACGTGTGGTTCTGCGCCGGGTCCAGGACTTCCAGAAGCGCCGCCGCGGGGTCGCCACGGTAGTCAGAGCCCACCTTGTCGATCTCGTCGAGCAGGACGACGGGATTCATCGAACCGGCTTCGCCGATGGCACGGACGATCCGTCCGGGCAGCGCGCCCACGTAGGTGCGGCGGTGACCGCGGATCTCGGCCTCATCGCGGACACCGCCGAGCGCCACGCGGACGAACTTGCGACCGAGCGCGCGGGCCACCGACTCGCCGAGCGACGTCTTACCGACCCCGGGAGGTCCGGCCAGCACCATCACCGCACCGGAACCGCGACCGCCCACCACCGACAATCCGCGTTCGGCACGCCGGGCGCGGACCGCCAGGTACTCGACGATCCGGTCCTTCACGTCCTCCAGACCGTGATGGTCGGCGTCGAGGATCTCCCTTGCCTCGATCAGGTCGGTCGAATCGTCGGTCCGGACCGACCACGGAAGGTCGAGCACCGTGTCGAGCCAGGTCCGGATCCAGCCGGATTCGGGGCTCTGATCACTTCCTCGCTCGAGCTTCCCGACCTCCCGAAGAGCGGCCTCACGGACCTTCTCGGGCAGATCGGCGCCCTCGACGCGAGTCCGGTAGTCCTCGGCACCGTCCGGCTCGTCCTCCCCGAGTTCCTTGCGAATGGCGTTGAGCTGCTGGCGCAGGAGGAACTCCTTCTGCGTCTTCTCCATGCCCTCGCGCACGTCGGCCGCGATCTTGTCGCTGACCTCTGTCTCCGCCAGGTGCTCCCCGGTCCAGTCGATCAACAGCCGCAGCCGCTCGTCGACGTTCTCGGTCTCCAGCAACCGACGCTTGCGCTCATCGCTGATCCACGACGCGTAGCCCGAGGTATCGGCGAGCGCGGACGGATCGGTGAGGCGGTTGACGGCGTCGATCACCTGCCACGCCTCCCGGCGCTGCAGCATCGCGAGCACCACCTTGCGGTACTCGGCGGCCAGTTCGCGGGTGGTCTCGGTGGGTTCGGTCTCCTCAACCAGCTCCACCTCCACCCACAGCGCCGCACCCGGACCGGTGGTTCCGGCACCGATGTGTGCGCGCTGCTCGCCGCGGATCACCGCGACGTGGCCGTCTCGGCCCTGCATGCGACCGACCTGCACCACCGAGGCGATCACGCCGTGTGTCGGGTAGTGGCCGTCGAGGCGCGGGGCGATCAGGATCTTGCCCGCACCGGGTTCTGCGCTGTCGCTCGCGCGGGCCGCGTCGACGGCGGCCTGCGCGGCATCGTCGAGCGGCACGGGCACCACCATCCCGGGCAGCACCACGAGATCGGGAACGAACAGCACGGGAACGGAAATGTTCTCAGACATCACACCTCCAAAGTTCAGTCTGCTCGACTCAACCGAGGGTGCCCTTTGTTTGTTCCGGAACGGTGTTCGCCCTGGGCGATCAGGCCGTGGCCCCTCCGGCGTCGGCACGGCGAGGTTGCGCCGACAGCGGCTGACCCGATGTCAGACTCGCCGGTGACCAGGCGAAACCGTCGGGATCGACGAATGCGTCGGCATCGGAACCGACGACGAGCCGGTGCGAACCGCTGCCCTCCGGCGGCACACCCGCGTCCTTCGCCGCGCCCTTCCTGCCGTACAGGGCGAGGGTGACGGCGCCGTCGGCGGCCTCGAACTCGACGTACTTGCGGCCGTAGCTCTTCGCCACCGTGAGCCCGTGGTCGACGTAGAAGGCTTTGCTGGCGGTGATGTCGGAGGTGCCGAGCAGCAGTACCAGGGAGTCGACCACGCGCAAGGGCGCACCGGTGGACTTCTTCGACGACGCCGCGATCTTCCACAGGGTGCCGTCCGGTGCCTGAAGCACACCGCCGTATCCCCAGAACGACTTCTTGGCGGGCTTGACGACGCGCGCGCCCGCCGTGATCGCCGGTTCGATGAAGGAATCGACGACCGCGGGGTCGGCGACCACGAGGGAGATCACGAATCCGCGGAAGCCCGACGTCGGCGGCGTGGCCTGTTCGAAGCGCAGACGGTCGCCGATCCCGAACGCCTCGTCGTAGAAGGACTTCGCCGCCTCGACGTCGGCGACCTGCAGGGTGAGTGTGTTGATGTTCGTCATACGACTGACGCTACGAGTGCACGGTTCGCGATGCTTCTCGAAAACTGCTCGATGGGGTGGGGTGGGTGGGCGAGCGGGGCGGCGGTGGTGGTTTCGACTCGCTCCGCTCGCTCAACCAGCCTGAGAGGGCGCTCGCTCAACCGGCCTGAGAGGGTCCTCGCTCAACCAGCCGCGACTACCAGTCGGCCTCGTCGAAGACCACCATGCCGCGGATGTTGTGGCCCTCGAGCATGTCGTCGTAGGCCTTGTTGATCTCTTCGAGGCGGTAGGTCTGGGTGACGAGGTCGGCGAGGTTCAGCTTGCCCGCCCGGTACTCGTTGAGGAGCTTCGGCACCTGAGTGCGCGGGCCGGCGCCGCCGAAGATGGCCCCCTGCACCCGCTTCTGCATCAGCGTCAGATCGAAGAGGTTGAGTTTGACGTCCATCGCCTGGAAGTCGCCCATGCCGACCACCACGGTCTGGCCGCCCTTGGCGGTCATGGCCATCGCGGGCGCGATGTACTCGCCCTTGATCTCGCCGACGGTGAGGATGACCGTGTTCGCCATGGTTCCCCATGTCATCTCTCCGACCGCCGGGATCGCCTCCTCCATGCTCTCGAAGGTGTGCGTGGCGCCGAGCTTCTCGGCCATGTCTCGCTTGAACTTCACCGGGTCGACGGCGACGACGTGCCGGGCGCCGGCCGCACTGGCGCCCTGGACGGCGTTGATTCCGACTCCGCCGATGCCGACGACGACCACCGTGTCGCCGACCTTGGTTCCGCCGATCTCGGTGGCCGAACCCCAGCCCGTCGCGATGCCGCAGCCGAGGAGCGCGGCCTGCTGAAGCGGGATGTCGTCCTCGATCTTGACCAGTGACGCCTGATTGACGGTGATGTACGGAGAGAAGGTGCCGAGCAGACACATCTGGGTGAGGCCCTCACCGTTCATCGTCACCCGGTGGGTCTTGTCGGAGATCGCCTTGCCGGTGAGCAGGCCGGCTCCCTCGTCGCAGATGTTCTGCTGGCCCCGCGAACACGGTCCGCACACACCGCAGGCGGGGATGAAAGCGGTGACCACGTGGTCGCCCTCCGCGAAACGAGTGACGCCCTCTCCCACCTTCACGACGACGCCCGCACCCTCGTGGCCTCCGACCACCGGCATCGGCGCCGGACTCTGGCCGGTCCGCAGGTGATGGTCGGAGTGACACAGTCCCGAACTGACGAGCCGGACCTGGACTTCACCCGCGACGGGGTCGCCCAACTCGACTTCTTCGATCTTCCAGTCCTCGTTGACACCGTGCAGAACCGCGGCCTTCGTCTTCATCGCGTCACGCTTTCTTCTCGACTGTGCCGCGCGTCACCTGCGCGCGGCTGACTCCATGGTGCGTCGGACTCGGTGCCGTCAGGCGAGATTGGGCGTATCGGTGGTAACGACTGCGGATTCTTCCGCGATCTCCTGCGGGACGAGAGGTACTCGTCTGCGAACTGTCAGCGGCGACGCAGAGAATCGAGGCGATGAAGTTCAAGCGCGACCACCCCGTCATCGTCGGCGTGGTCTCCACTCTGCTCGCGGCGGCCGCGCTGCTCGGCGTTCTGCTGTGGCAAGCGGGGCCCGGCTCATCGCCGCACGGCGCACCGGCAGCGCACCGAAGCGACTCGACCATCACCCCGGCGGCGCATCGAGCCGTCGTCACGTCGGCCGAGCCCTTCCTCCAGCGCATCGCGTATCCGGCCGCGCACGCCGACCCCACTCAGAACTACGCCGACCTCTATCTGCCGACCGTCTCACCTGCCCACCCGAGGCTTCCGCTGGTGGTGCTGGTTCACGGAGGCGCCTGGGCGCGCGGTGTCGGTGCGCACAGCTTCGACCGTCTGGCACGCGACCTCACCGCCCGCGGCCTGGCCGTCTACAACGTGGAGTATCGGCGCCTGGGGAGCGGCGGCGGCTGGCCCGCCACGTTCACCGACGTCGCTGCCGCTCTCGACGATCTGCCCGCCGTGATCCGCGCGCATCCGCAGATCACTCTGCGGAACTCGGTGCTCGCCGGCCACAGCGCCGGCGCCCAACTCGCGGTGTGGTCCGCACTCCGCACTGCCGACGATCCCGGTCTCGGTCTCGGCCCTCCGCGCTGGCGGCCGTCGACGGTCATCAGCGTGTCCGGGCCGCTCGACATGGTGTTCTCCGCCACGCACGGCGACTCCCGTGTGATCCGCGCCCTCGGCGGACCGCCCAGCGCGGTCGCCGACCGCTACCGCGCCGTGGACCCGCTGGAACTGGCCGCTGATGGCGACGAGGCGTCCGCGCCCGAGATCGTAGCGGTGCACGGCACTGCCGACCGACTCGTGTCGGCGGTCAACTCCGAACGATTCGTCGCCGAGTACCTGCTGCACCGGGGGCACGGTCGACTGCAACTGCTGCCCGGTGCGACGCACACATCGATGTTCGAGGCGCATTCGGCTGCCTACCGTTCACTGATCGACTTGATCGCCGCAGAAGCGCTTCGTCCATGACCGCTGGCGCAGCCGGCCGCCGCCGCGCGTTGCGAATGGAAATCGCCGGGACGATCCCAGTAGCATCCGGCGTGTGAAGTCTGCTGGAACCGACGTTACGGCGGGACCGCCGACTCGACACAACGAAGACGCCGCCACCGGGAACACCTCCGGTTACCGGCCCGACCTCGACGGGTTGCGCGGCATCGCGATCTTCCTCGTCGCCGTCTTCCACGTCTGGTTCGGCCGCGTGTCCGGCGGCGTGGACGTCTTCCTCACGCTGTCCGGCTACTTCTTCGTCGCCTCGCTGCTCAAGCACGTGATCCGAACCCAGCCGGCCGATGTCTCCTGGCGCGCGGCGGTGGATCCGTGGCCCCGGCTAAGCCGGCTGCTGCGGCGCCTGCTTCCGGCGATGTTCCTGCTGCTCGCCTTCATCGCGGCAGGCGTCTGGTGGCTCATGCCGAGCACCCGCTGGGGTCCGCTCGGCGAGGAGATCATCGCCTCGGCCTTCTACTACCAGAACTATCACCTGGCCTTCCTCTCGCAGGACTACGGCGCCGCAGACTCCGCGATCAGCCCGATGCAGCATCTGTGGTCGATGTCGATGCAGGGCCAGTTCTTCGTTCTGACCCTCCTCACCGCGCTCGCCCTGGGCGGCCTCCTCAAATGGGGTGCCGCACGCTGGGAGGCACTGGCCCGCCCGAACGTGATCCGCGCGATCGTCGGGACGTCGCTGCTCGCGGTGACGCTCGTGTCCTTCGCGTGGGCCAACTACCGGCACGGGATCAACCAGCCGTTCAATTACTACGACACCGTGGCCCGCATGTGGGAGCCGCTGGCCGGCGGTCTGCTCGCCGTCTGGATGCCCAGGCTGCGCCTGACGAACTGGCTGCGCACGCTGCTGACGGTGTTCGCCGTCGCGATGATCGCCTCGTCCGGATTCTGGATCGCGGGCGTCCAGGAGTACCCGGCCGTCATGGCGCTGGTGCCGGTCGGATCGACGCTCCTGCTGGTCTGGGTCGGTTCGTCGGCCACCGCGACGCGGGCGGTCCCCGGCAACGACCTGAGCCCCGGCGGCCTGGTCCTGGCCCACCCGTGGATCGTCTGGCTCGGTTCCATCGCGTACTCGCTGTACCTGATCCACTGGCCGCTGCTGATCTTCTACATGAACTGGCGATTCGTCGACGCTGTGAACTTCGCCGAGGGCACCGCGATCCTGGTGGTCTCGGTGATTCTCGCCTGGTTGATGACGAAGTTCGTCGAGACGCCGCTGCGCGCGGGACGCGGCGGCGGCTTCTCGGCGGGCTACCGGCGCGGGCTCACCGCGATCCTCGTCGTCGCCTCGGTCTTCGCCGTGGCGAGTGCCGGTTACTGGCAGCACCGCCAGAGTCAGATGATCGTCGACACCACCAATCTCGACCCCCGCGAGTATCCCGGTGCCCGGGCCCTCCTGGAGGGTGCGCCGAGTCCGGCCGTGCCGGTGGCGCCGTCGCCGGAGGCCGCCGCGGAGGACTGGCCGCTGAGCCACTGGGACCACTTCTCCAACTTCGGCGATCCCGCGATCAAGGTCGGCGTGTACGGCGATCCGCAGGGCGCGCACACCGTCGCCGTGGTCGGCGGCTCGCATTCCGAGCACTGGATGACCGCGCTCGACAAGATCGGCAAGAACCGCGGTTTCCGCGTCACGACGTACATGAAAGCGGGCTGCGCGCTCTCGACCGAGGCCGAGGTGGAACTCGACGGCCGCACCCTCACCGAATGCAACGAGTGGTCGCGGGCGGTGGTCGACAAGCTGGCCGTCGACCGGCCCGACGTCGTCTTCACCACCGCCACCCGGCCCGCCCCCACCGGGCAGAACGGCGACGTGGTGCCGCGCGGCTACGTCGACTACTTCAAGGAGTTCCGCGACCGCGGGCAGAAGGTGGTCGCCGTACGCGACACCCCGTGGGCGCACGGACCGCTCTCGCCTCCGGAGTGCATCGCTTCCGGCAAGCTGCCGCGTGTGTGCGGCGTGGAGCGGTCACGGGCGCTGTCGCCGGTGAACCCGGCCGACGCGCTGATCCCGGATTTCCCGAACATGACCTTCCTGGACTACAGCGACGGTTTCTGCAACGACACCTACTGCCCGGCTGTGGTCGGCAACATCCTGGTGTGGCACGACTACCACCACGTCTCCACCGCCTTCATGCGCAGCCTGGCGCCGTTCCTCGACCGTGACCTGCAGAAAGCCACCGGCTGGTGGTAGCGGGACCGACACCGGCCCGGCAGCGGGCACACAGTGAGTGCACAGGGTGGGCTGTTAGCGTGTCCGATTGATCCGCTCCCCCGCAACCGTGAGGTCACCCGATGTCGTCCACAGCTGTCCTCCCCGAGGCGGCTACCCCGACCGTTCCCGCCGTAGGCTCCGCGCCGCCGGCGCCGGCGCCGGCGCCGGCCAAACGCCCTTACCTGCATCACGTCGACCTGGTGCGCACGATGACCTTCGCCCTGGTCATCTTCGTGCACACGCTCACGTCGACGACCGCCGAGTTCACCAGCATGGGCACCAACGGGACCGCGCTGCTGTTCCACTCCACCCGGAACATCTTCTTCGCGCTCACCGGCTTCGTGCTCATGTACCAGTACCTCGACCGTCCCGACTTCCGCGCCACGTCGTTCTGGCGGCGCCGGATCAAGCTGGTCATCGTGCCCTACCTGGTGTGGTCGGTGCTGTACTGGACCATCGAGGGAATGTGGGCGAGCGGACGCCTCGGTGACGTCCCGGGCAGCCTGGATGAGTTGTTCGACCGCATCAAATGGGGGACGGCCGCCTACCACCTGTACTTCCTGTTCGTGATGCTGCAGGTGTACCTGTTGTTCCCGCTGATCCGCCGGCTGGTGGCGCGTACCCGCGGCCGGCACTGGTGGCTGCTCGGCGCGAGCGCGGCGCTCCAGATCACCGTCTTCAGTCTCATCTGCTACTGGACTCCGCCGACCGGGATGGCCGAGCTGTGGAGCCATCTGTACGCCACCGTGGTGCCCTACCAGCTGCTCATCATCCTCGGTGCGCTGGCCGCCGACCACCGGGAACGCATCGGGCAGTGGCTGCGAGGGCGCGGCGAACTGCTCGGCTGGCTCCTGCTGGGCACGGGTCTGCTCGCCGTCGGCGCCTACGTGCACCGGGTGCTGTTCTCCGGTGCGCCGATCAACGATCCGGGCAGTCCGTTCGAGCTGACCTTGCTCCCGTTCATCGTGGTCGCGGCCATCAGCGTGTACGCGACGGGACTGCACTGGGCCACGTTCCACCGTGAGCGGACGCCGATCATGGCGAAAGTGGTCGCCTACGCGTCCAACCGGTCGTTCCCGGTGTTCCTGGTACACGTGATGGTGCTGTTCTTCCTGCTGCGCCCGGTCACCGACGACGGCCAGAAGTGGCTCGTCGCCCACATCCCGCAGCCGCTCGCGACGTTGACGGTGTACGTCAGCACACTGGCGATCTCGCTCGCCGTCGTCGAAGTACTGCGCCGACTCCCGGGGTCGCTGTACCTCACCGGACGCCCGCGGCTTCCGTTCCGGCCGACGATCTGACCCGCCGGACCGACCGTCGTCGGCGCGGCTCGGACTCAATCGCGCAACCGGCACACCACGGCGGCAGCGTGGCCCGACCCGTTCGCGGTCACCAGCACCACCTCGGAGTGCCCGCCGGCGCGCGCGTCGATGAGCCCCTCGATCGGCGCGGCGGCGTGCGTCGACAGGCTCGTCGCCACGAACCGACGGCCGGCCGCGAGCCGGATGCCTCCGGGCGCCACGGCCACGATCGGCAGATCGTCACCGACCGCGGTCAGCACCCGCTCGACTGCGGCATGCGTACCGTCCGAGTCGGCGCTCGACCGCAGAGCCGAACCGTTCCGGTCGCCGCGGCGGTGTCCCGGCTGCGGGGTGCCGGTCAGCACCGCGGCCGCTCCCGCGACCACCACCAGCACCGCGCCGTGCGTCTGCGCCAGCATCGACGATCCCACCGCGATCGACGACGGCACCCCGCAGCCGTCGTCGACCACATCGAGTGCGCGCACCGCAGGGGCTCCCCCGAGTCCCAGTTCGTCGCGCACCCGCTCGGCCGACCAGGTGTCGCCGGCCGGCGGCCTCACGTGGATCACCGCGACCACGTCGCGGACCTCGAGCCCCGCGTCGCCGAGCGCGGCGTGCGCCGGTCCGAGACGGCGGTCGTGCGACGCGCCGGTCGCGACCGCCAGACCCGAGACCCGGACCTGGCCGGCCGATGCGGCGGCCGCACTCGCGCCGCTGCGGGCGGGGTTGTCAGGCATGGACTCACGCTACGGCGGGCGACGGCGGCGATACGCCGTCCGAATGACCGCCGCAGCCCGCGGCTCAGCGGCGTGCGCGGACGGTGTCGATCACCGCGCGCGGCCGTGAGCCGAGCGCCTCGCGGAGCTGGTTGCGGACCAGGCTCAGCGGCGAGCAGCGGTCGCACGCCGCCACCACGCCCAGCGCGTCGACATCCCACGCGCGGCACAGCGTCACCGCGCGCGCCACGTGGAAGTTCTGCGTCACGATCATCGCGGAGCGGACGTCGTACATCGTCGCGGCCCGGCGGCACGTGGCGTTGGTGTTCACCCCGAGCGGATCGTCGACGATGCTCGTCGACGGCACTCCGAGGGCCTGGAGGTACGCGCGCATCACCCGTACCTCGTTGCCCGCGGAGTCGGCGTCGTTGCCGGATACGACGATGCGGTCCACGCGGCCGGACCGGTAGGCGTTCACCGCCACGTCGAGCCGCGGCCCGACGTAGTCGCCGACCTGCCCGTCGCGGACCTTGGCTCCGAGCACGATCATGGTGCGGGGCGCGTCGTCCGGGATCTCGGAGGCCTGCACCACTCGTCCCCGCGCACCCACTGCCATCCACACCGACGCGATCGTGACGACCGCTTCGACGGCGATCACTGACAGCAGAATCACCGGAATCAGACGCCGGATCGCGGGGGAACGCAGGGGCACCGGTCCAACCTAGACGCAGCGCCGGCCACCCGGGCACACCGACCCGGTCCCGGGTCCCCCGGTCATCCCGACCGGAAGGCTGTCACAATCTCTCGCAAGCGGGACGCGCGGTCGCGCAGGGAGGGGAGACACCGATGCAGTACATGCCGGTGACCGAATCGATGTTCCTGATCGCCGAGACGCGAGATCAGCCGATGCACGTGGGCGGGCTGCAACTGTTCGTACCCCGCGAAGGCCAGTCGGCCGAGGATCTGGCCGACGAGATATCCGAACGCTTCCACGCCGCGACCGACGTCTCGCCGATGTTCCTCAAGCGCCCGGCCACACCCGCCCAGATCGCCGGATACACCGCGTGGACGCAGGACGACGAGGTCGACTTCGACTATCACATCAGACACATCGTTCTGCCCCGTCCGGGTGAGATCAAAGACCTGCTCCGCTACGTGTCGCTGAATCACGGCGCCCTCCTCGACCGCCGTCGCCCGATGTGGGAGATCCACATCATCGAGGGCTTGGCGGACGGCCGCGTGGCGCTCTACACGAAGATCCATCATTCGATCGTCGACGGCGTCTCCGCCCTGCGCTTGCTGCAGCGCTCCCTCTCCACCGATCCCGACGACCGTTCCGGTACCGCCTTCTGGGATATGGAGCTGGTGCGTCGACGGCGCCGCCGGCGGCGGGAGCAACGGCCGCCGAAGGGCTCGTCGCGGTTGCTCGGTGCGGTGACGGGCGTGGCCGGAGCGATCGCCGACACCGCGGGCCAGGTGGTCGGCATGGCGCCGGCCGCCGCCCGGATCGCCGCCGCGGGCGTCTTCGACAAGGATTACGCGGCCCCGATGCAGATGGCGCCGTCGACGATCCTGAACCAGTCGATAGGCTCGGCGCGCCGCTTCGCCGCGCAGGACTGGCCGGTCACCAGGCTTCGCGCGGTGGCTCGGGCGCAGCAGATGACGCTCAACGACGTCATCCTCGCCATGTGCTCCGGAGCGCTCCGCCGCTACCTGAGCGATCACGACGGCCTGCCCGATGAGTCACTGGTGGCGATGATGCCGGTGTCGCTGCACAGCGACGGAGACTCCGACGGGAACGCGGTCACCGCGATCACCGTGCGGTTGGCCACCGACATCGAGTCTCCCGCCGACCGGGTGGCTGCCATCAAGGCGTCCACCCACGGCGCCAAGAACGTGGTGCGCGGGCTCAAACCGCTGCAGGCTCTCGCCCTGGGCGCCGCGACCATCTGGCCGCTGGCCTTCGCGACGGTCCCCGGGTTCGTCGAGTACACACCGCGCGCGTTCAATCTGATCATCTCGAACGTGCCCGGACCGGAGGAGCCGCTGTACTGGAACGGCGCCCGGCTGGACGGCTCGTACCCGGTCTCCATTCCGATGGAGGGGCAGGCCATGAACATCACCGTCACGACGATCGGCGGCAAGGCCGGGTTCGGCGTCATCGGTGCGCGGGCCCAGCTGCCGAGCCTCCAGCGCATACTGGCCCACCTGGAGACGTCGCTGGCCGAGTTGGAGGCACTGCCTCCGGCACGGTGACCGGCAGCGCGAAGCCCGCCCCGCGGTGGCGGGGCGGGCTGTTGATCGCGCTACCGAGTCAGGTCAGGCCGCTGGTGATCAGTGCGACAGCCGATCCCGTCGCGAAGTACTCGGCGAGGCTCCGGCGGATTCTGTTCCAGCTGTTCATCATCGGACTGCTCCCTCCAACGCGGACGGTTTGCGACACCGTCATGGTAGTTCGCAGTGACGGTGGTCACAGCAAATCGCCCGAATCGGTCACGCCGCGGGCGCCTCGGCGGCCGGTGCGGAATCCGCGGTGTCAGCGACGCTCTCGTTCGCGGACGGCTCAGCGGCGGGCTCCGACGACTGGTCGTCGGAGGGCTGCTCGGCCGCTGAATCCTGCGACGGCTCGGCGGCGGGCTCGTCGGTGACGGCCGGCGCCTCGGAGGTCGGCGCAGGCTCGGGCGCGGCGTCGGCCGCCGGGGCGGGCTCGGTGGCCGAGGGCTCCCCGGACGGTGCCGTGGTCTCAGCGGAGGTGTTCTCAGTGGCCTCCGAACCAACGGTCGTCTGCGCCGAGTCGGCTGCCGCGGAGGTGCTCGTCGCCTGCACATCGGCGACCCGTGCCGCGGTCGATGCGGTGGACGGCTCGGTCGCCGGCGGCGTGGGAGCCGGCTTCTTGGCGAACAGGTCGGTCTCGATCCGCGGCCCATGGTCGGTCATCACGATACGGATGAGGTCTTGCGAGAAGGTCGGGATCACATTGCCGGTGAGGATGCCGGTCACCGAGTCCGGGAAGGGCGCCGGAATGCCGAGCGCACCCACCATGTCGAGCAGGGTCGTCATCGGCGCCAGCGGAGAGCCGAGCGTCAGCGAGAACGGATTCTTGATCGAGTAGACCACCGGCCCGTCGCCCTGCTGCGACTTCTGGAAGATGAACGCCACGCTGGTGCACGACGAGTAGTTCTCTCCGGTCTCCCCGTCGGTGACCTGCGCCTTTCCGTACAGCGCGGTGCATACCACCGAACTCTTGGTCGGGTCCGGCGCGTTCGCGATGCCGTCGAGGAAGCCAGTCGCCACCGCGACGCCGCCGAGCGCCGTGGCGGTCGCGTTCTCGCCCAGCCCCATCGCGATCGCGACGCCGAGCGGCAGTGCCCGGACCGAGGTCTCCGACACTCCCGCTCCGATCGACAGCCCCAGGCCGCCGGTGGCCCGCGAATCGGAGACCGCGCCGAGGCTGCCGACCGAGATGGCGCCGGACAGGAAGGCGTCGGCCTGCGCGTTGGCGGTGCCGCCGACGGCGAGCGCCGACGCCAGACCGGTGCCCGCGATCGTCGCGGCGCCCGGGTACGAGGTGCCGAACAGCGGCGCCAGGCTGATGGCAGTGGCCGAATTCATATCGGCGAGGTTCAGGCCCAGATCGGGCAGCACCAGGCCGATCAGGCCGTCGCCGATTTTCGCGAGCACCGCGGGGCGGGCAGCCCCGCAGTCGACGGTGTCGCCGACGGGGCTGGGCGCGGTCTGCTGCCCCGGCGCACACTTGTACGAGGGGAAATCCGGCAGGCCGTTCGCGGCGTTCGCCGGCGCGGCGCCGACTCCGCCCGCGAGGAGTGCGGCCGACGCCGCGACCGCGGTGAGGCCCGTCGTCAGACGGGTGCGTCGCTGCCGACGGCTTCGAGATCGGGTATCCATCGAGGTCACCTGGGACTCTTCTCTAATCGAAGGGAATGGCTCACACAGGAGCCCGGCACCCCCGTCGCGCGGGGCTGCCGCCTCCCGCCGCCGGACTCGTACCGAACGGTAACTTTCTAGTGATAAGCACCACTTTCAACCGATCAGGTGACACAGATTCACGGCACGAATTCGGCGTGTCGACTCAGATTCGTGCGCCTCAGCACACTCTCGATACGGACTGGACCCTCTTATTACTCGCGAGTAACATACCGGTGAACGGAAACCGTGACGGCCGATCTGCAGGCGAAGTTAGGCAAACCTTGGCAGACCCGAGCAGGGTCGAACCTTTACGGTAACCAGGGAATAAAGGTTGACGCGGAGTGCTATGACCCGAGCGCTTTGACGTCTTGGTACGACCTGGACAGAAAGGCCGGTACTTCCAGTGACGACGACTACCGCCGTGATCGGAACCATCGCCGTATTACTCAGCCTCGTATGCTGGGCGCTCTTCCTTCGCGGCGTGGGCACGATGGTCCGATCCATCGCCCAGGGCCAGAAGGTGGAGCCCTCGCGGTTCGCCTACCCCGGGAAGCGTTTCGCGACGATGATGAAGGAATTCGTCGCGCACACCCGCATGGTCAAGTTCCGCACCGTCGGCTGGGCCCACTGGCTGGTGATGTTCGGCTTCCTGATCGGCTTCGTCTTCTGGTTCGAGGCGTACGGTCAGATCTTCGATCCCGAATTCCACTGGCCCGTCATCGGTGCCTGGAACATCTACATCTTCGCCGACGAGGTCCTGGGTCTGGCCACCGTCATCGGCATCGTGGTGTTGATGGTCATCCGTCAGCTGAACCATCCCCGCGTCCCTGCCCGGCTGTCGCGCTTCTCGGGCTCGCGGTTCGGCGCCGCCTACTTCGTCGAGGCAGTGGTCCTGATCGAGGGCCTCGGCATGATCTTCGTGAAGACCTTCAAGATCTCGTCGGGCATCGAGAACCCGCCGGTCTGGACCTCGTTCTTCACGCACTACTTCGCCCAGCTCTTCGAGGGCAGCTCCGTCTACTGGGTCACCGCCGCGGCCGTCGTCAAGCTGATGAGCGGCATGGTCTGGCTCGCCGTCGTCGGCCTCAACATCGACTGGGGTGTGGCCTGGCACCGCTTCGCGGCCTTCTTCAACATCTACTTCAAGCGTGAGAGCGACGGCGGCGTCGCACTGGGTGCGGCCAAGCCGATGATGAGCCAGGGCAAGGTCCTGGACATGGAGACCGCCGACCCGGACGTGGACGCGTTCGGCGCGGGCAAGATCGAGGACTTCAGCTGGAAGGGCTGGCTGGACTTCACCACCTGCACCGAGTGCGGTCGCTGCCAGAGCCAGTGCCCGGCCTGGAACACCGGCAAGCCGCTGTCGCCGAAGCTGATGATCATGTCGCTGCGCGACCACGGCCAGGCCAAGGCGCCGTACCTGTTCGCCGGCGGCCGCAAGGACATGGGCGGCGACGAGGTCGGCATCGTCGACGCCGACGGCAACGTCGACGAGGCCCGCCTGAACAAGGTCCCCGCGGCCGCTCGCGCCGAGGCCGAGCGCAAGCTGGTCGGCGAGTCCGAGGGCACCACCGGTGCCGTCATCGACGCCGAGGCTCTGTGGAGCTGCACCACCTGCGGCGCCTGCGTGGAGCAGTGCCCGGTGGACATCGAGCACGTCGACCACTTCATCGACATGCGCCGGTACCAGGTCCTCATCGAGTCGGACTTCCCGTCCGAGCTCGCGGGCATGTTCAAGAACCTCGAGAACAAGGGCAACCCGTGGGGCCAGAACGCCTCGCAGCGCACTGCCTGGATCGACGAGATGGACATCCACATCCCGGTCTACGGCCAGGACGTCGACTCGTTCGAGGGCTACGAGTACCTCTTCTGGGTCGGTTGCGCAGGCGCCTACGAGGACCGCGCGAAGAAGACCACCAAGGCCGTTGCCGAACTGCTCGACATCGCGGCCGTCGACTTCATGGTGCTGGGCCAGGGCGAGACCTGCACGGGTGACTCCGCTCGTCGTGCGGGCAACGAGTTCCTGTTCCAGATGCTGGCACAGCAGAACATCGACACCTTCGACGAGGTGTTCGCGACCGCGCCCGAGCAGCGCAAGAAGATCGTGGTGACCTGTGCGCACTGCTTCAACGCCATCGGCAACGAGTACCCGCAGGTGGGCGGCAAGTACGAGGTGGTCCACCACACCCAGCTGCTGAACCGGCTGGTCCGTGAGAAGCGTCTGGTGCCGGTCGCCGCACCGGCGGGCGAGCAGGTCACCTACCACGATCCCTGCTACCTGGGCCGCCACAACAAGGTCTACGACGCTCCGCGTGAACTGATGGAGTCCTCGGGCTCCACGCTCACCGAGATGCCTCGCCACGGCGAACGCTCCATGTGCTGTGGCGCCGGCGGCGCCCGGATGTGGATGGAGGAGCAGATCGGCAAGCGCATCAACGTCGACCGCGTCGACGAGGCGCTCAGCACGCTGAACTCCCGGCCGACCGACGCGGACGGCAACAAGCAGGTCCGCAAGATCGCGACCGGCTGCCCGTTCTGCCGCGTGATGCTCACCGACGGCGTGACCGCTCAGACCTCGGGCACCGAGGACGAGGGGCAGGTCGAGGTCGTGGACGTCAGCCAGCTGATCCTGGAGGGCGTCAAGCGCGGCCGTCCGGAGGTCAAGCGCGGCGGCAACTTCCTCGGGCCGATTCAGACCGAGCGCGCCCCCGAGCCCGAGCCCGAGCCGGTCGCCGCTGCGGCGAAGCCCGCAGCTCCCGCCGCCACCGCGGCCCCGGCCGAAGCGAAGCCCGCGGTGGGTCTTGCACCGAAGAGCGGCGGGCTCAAGAAGCCGGGCGGACTCAAGAAGCCCGGCGGCGCCCCCAAGCCCGGCGGTGCCACGGCCCCGGCCGCACCGGCGGCCGAGACCACCCAGGCAGCTCCCGCCAAGGGACTGGCCATGGGCGGCGGGCTGAAGAAGCCGGGCGGACTCAAGAAGCCCGGCGGCGCTCCCAAGCCGGGCGCGGCCAAGCCCGCGGCAGCGGCATCGGCGGCACCCGCGACCGACGACGCTGCGACCGAGTCAGCGGCAACCGAGTCAGCGACGAGCGGGGCAGCGGCGCCGGTCGAGACCACGGCCACCGAGGGCAAGGCCAAGGGCTTCGGCATGGCCGGCGGGCTCAAAAAGCCCGGAGCCAAGAAGCCGGGCGCGGCCAAGCCCGCAGCCGCAGCACCGGCCGAGCCGACGGCTCGCGCGGCGACCGAGTCGGCTGCGACCGAGCCGGCCGACGAAGCCCCGGCCGATGCAACCAGCGCCGACACCGGCACGGCGGCCCCCGCTGCCGCTGCCACCACGTCGGGCACCGAGGGCAAGGCCAAGGGGTTCGGCATGGCCGCAGGCCTGAAGAAGCCGGGCGCCAAGAAGCCCGGCGCCCCGAAGGCTGCAGCGACGGCGGCGGAGCCCTCGGCCCCCGCGGAGACCGCACCCGCACCGGAGCCTGCTGCGCCGGAAGAGCCCGCCGCGCCGGCGGCCGGCGAGACCGCCGCTCAGACCGACGAGCCCGCCGAGGCTCCGGCTCCGGCGGCCGGCTCGTCCGACAGCCGGACGATCACGGAGACCGGTGCGTCGAAGGCCAAGGGCTTCGGTCTGGCCGCCGGGAAGAAGCGCCCCGGCAAGTAATTCCGGCAGGGAGTCGCCGAGGCGACGACCGCAGAACGATGGCGGCATCGGCCACCCCGAGGGGTGCGGACGCCGCCATCGTCGTCTGTGCGGTCTCGCCGCGGGCCCGTGCGGGCCGTCGGTTCAGCTGGAGGTTCCCGGCGTCGTGGTCGCCGATCCCGACTGGCCCGGCGTCTGCTGCCCGGGAGTCTGGTTCTGATCGGGGGTCTGGTTCTGCTGCCCCGGCGTCTGGCCGTCGCCGTTGGCCGATCCCGGCGGCATCATGCGCCACCGCTGACCACCGAGACCGTTGCGCTCCTGCCCCATGAATCCGCGCATGGTCGCGCCGCGCTCGTATCGCGCCTCGTTCTGCCTGTGGTGGCCGCCGGTGTGGTCACCCGTGACGTAGCCGGCACCGAAGGCGAGTCCCAGACACGCGATGGCTCCGACAACCGCTCCCCCGACGAGCCACTTGCGCCGCACCTCGACGGTCTGCGGGCCGGTGGATGCCGGAGCCGCGACCAGAGGCGGCCGGTGATGGGCCGCCCCGGGCTGTCCCGGCGCGGCCGCCGGGTCGGCGGGCGGCGTTCCGGCGACCGGTGTGATCGGCTCGGTCGGGGCCGTGGTGCTCGTGGGGTCCGGTCCGGCCTGCGGGTCGGGCTGGTGGTCGGATTGGGGCTCGGTCTGCCCGCCGGGGGCCTCCGAGTCGTCGTGCTGGGGTCGGTTGGGGTCAGTCATCCTGGTCGATCCTCGTGTCCGGTGGCGACGCAGTCGTCGCCGTCGACCATCGAGGGAACCCGCCGAATCTGTGAGGTCGCTGGGACGCCCGTACCGGTTCGCTTCGGGTTCGGCGAGGCGCGGCCCGCACCGATACCGCTCTCACCCGCACGGCGCTCAGCCGGCGAAGCTCACCTGATAGATCACTGTCGAGGCCCCGGCCGATGCCGTCGACGACAGTCCCACGTTGACCCACAGTTGCCTGCCGTCGACGTCCTTGCTCAGCAGCACCGACTTCGACTGGGGGTCGTCGACCCGGGAGGACTCCGCGAAACCGGCATCGGTGAGCTTCGTGACCGCGTTGGTCAACGGGTTGCCGTCGGAGGCGTGCGCTTGCACCGTGACCTGCCACTGGGGCGATTCACCCGATGCGGTGAGCACCGCTCCGTCGACCATCGGCACGTCTGATTCGGGGAAGTCGGACGGCAGCGCGACACCCGGCCGCGACGGCTCGTCATCGGAACCGCATGCGACGAACAGCGCACCCGCACACACCATGATCAGCGCTGCTGCCAGCAGTCTGCGAAAATCCTTCATATCGAAAACGGTAAGGTAGACCTCAAGTTCTCGTCACCACGACACCCCGCCCGCCCGTCCTCGACACAAGTCGGAGTGCCATTTTGATCCTGGTATTGATCGCCCTGGCCGTCAGTGCGCTCATTTCACCACCGATCATCAAGACTCTCGGCTCCCGCGGTTTCTACGTCCTGGCGCTCGCTCCGGCGGCCGGGCTGGCATGGGTGGTCGCCAACTGGCCGGCCCCGGGCGCACCGCCCCGCGTGGAGACGATCGAGTGGATCCCCAGCCTGCAGATGGACATCGTGCTGCGGTTCGACACTCTGTCGGCCGTCATGTCGGTGCTGATCCTGGGCGTCGGCGCACTGGTGCTGATCTACTGCGCCAACTACTTCCAGCAGATGCGCCGGAGAGTCGCGGTCTTCGGCGGCGAAGTCGTGGCCTTCGCAGGCGCGATGTTCGGCCTCGTCGTCAGCGACAACACGCTGGTCATGTACGTGTTCTGGGAGGCGACGACGGTCCTGTCGTTCATGCTCGTCGGATTCAACACGGTTCGCGCCACCTCGCGCCGCGCCGCGACCCAGGCCCTGCTGGTCACCACCTTCGGCGGACTGGCGATGCTCGTCGGCATCATCGTGCTGGGCGAGCGGACCGGAAGCTACCTGCTGTCGGACCTCGTCGCCCATCCGCCGGCCGGCAGCGTCTACATCGACGTCGCCGTGATCCTGGTGCTGATCGGCGCCCTCTCGAAGTCGGCCATCGTCCCGTTCCACTTCTGGCTTCCCGGCGCGATGGCCGCTCCCACCCCGGTCAGCGCGTACCTGCACGCCGCGGCCATGGTGAAGGCGGGCGTGTACCTCGTGGCCCGGCTCGCACCGGCCTTCGCACCCCTTCTGAGCTGGCAGATACCGGTCATCGGACTCGGTCTGCTCACGATGGTGCTCGGCGGATGGCGATCGTTGCGCGAACTGGACCTCAAACTCGTCCTCGCCTTCGGCACGGTGTCGCAGCTCGGTTTCATCACCGTGCTGGTGGGTGTGGGCGACGCCAACGTCGCCATGGCCGGCCTGGCCATGGTGGTGGCGCACGCGATGTTCAAAGCGTGCCTGTTCATGGTGGTCGGCATCATCGACAAGTCCACCGGAACCCGCGACATCCGCAAGCTCGCACGCCTCGGCGCACGACTGCCCGGGCTCGCCGCGGTCGCCGCGGTGGCCGGCGCCAGCATGGCCGGCCTGCCGTTCACCTTCGGCTTCGTCGGCAAGGAGACCGCCTTCGGCAGCGTCTGGGACACCGGCGCGCTCTCCCCTATGCAGCGGCACGCAGTCGACGTGGTGCTGCTGGTGGGTTCGGTCATCACGTTCGCGTACACCACGCGCTTCCTGTGGGGCGCGTTCGGACGCAAGGTCCGCCGCCTGCCGACCAGGGCCGTCGCACAGCTCGACCAGCCCGCCGTCATGTTCCTCGTCCCTCCGGCACTGCTGTCGGCGGCCGGCGTGGTCGCGGCGTTCGCGTCGGGATGGATCGGCTCGCTGTTCGAGCCCTATGCGCAGTCGCTGCCCGCCTACGGCGAGGAGATCGAGCATCTCGCGCAGTGGCACGGCTTCGGTCTCCCGGTCGTCTTCTCGATCATCGTGGTCGCCGGCGGCGCCGGCCTGTTCCTGTTCCTGCGTGCGCGCCGCGCGCACGTCTTCGTTCATCCGCCGCGGCTCAACGCCGACCGGATCTACGACGGCGCGCTGCGCACCGCCGACACCGTCTCCCTCTGGGTCACCCGCAACACCCAACGCGGTTCACTGCCCATCACCCAGGGCGTGATCCTCTCGACCGCGGTGATCCTGCCCGTCAGCGTGTTGTTCCTGGGACGCAGGCAGTCGCTGCACCTGGCGGGATTCGACACCGTCGAAGAGATCGTCATCGGCTTCGTGATGGTCGCCGCGGCGATCGCGACGGCCGTGCTGCGCAACCGCCTCGCCGGCCTGCTGACCCTCGGCATCACCGGATACGGCTGCGGCGCCCTGTTCGCCATGTACGGCGCCCCGGATCTCGCCCTGACCCAGTTTCTGGTGGAGAGCCTGACACTGGTCGTGTTCGTGCTGGTCCTGCGCAAACTTCCGTCGGAGGCGACCCCGAAGCTGCGCACCGGTCATCGCCCCATCCGCATCGCGATCTCCGTCGCCTTCGGTGCGATGCTGGTGGTGATCGGGCTGTTCGCCGCAGCGGCACGGTCCACCGAGCCACTGCACGTCTACCTCGGCGACGCCGCGTACGAGTTCGGTCACGGAGCCAACGCGGTCAACGTCCTGCTCGTCGACATCCGCGCCTGGGACACCCTCGGCGAGATCTCCGTCCTGATCGTCGCGGCGACCGGAGTGGCCTCGATGGTGTTCCGGAGCCGCCGGTTCGGCGCCGTCCCCCGGGTCACCGACTCGGCACTCGCTCAGCGCCGCAACGGGGACGACGCCGCACACGGACGCACCACGTGGCTGCGCGGCAGCGAGATGCGTGATCCGGCGCAGCGGTCGCTGATCCTCGAGGCCACCACGCGGCTCGTCTTCCCGACCCTGGTGGTGCTCTCGGTCTACTTCTTCTTCGCCGGACACAACGCACCGGGAGGCGGGTTCGCCGGCGGTCTGGTGATGGGCCTGGCGCTGGTGCTCCGCTACCTCGCGGGCGGCCGCTACGAACTCGGCGAGGCGATGAGAGTGGAGGCAGGCACCATCCTCGGCGCCGGGCTCGCGATCTCGGCGACCACCGCGGCGGTGTCCCTGGCGCTCGGTGCTCCGGCGCTCTCGTCCGCCGTCATCGATCTGAGCCTGCCGGTCTTCGGCGAGTTCCACATCGTCACCGCCCTGTTCTTCGACCTCGGCATCTACCTGATCGTGGTGGGGCTGGTCCTGGACATCCTCCGGAGCCTCGGCGCCCGGCTCGACGTGGCCGACGCCCCGCCGGAGCCCGCCGAACCGGCCGCTCCCGAGCCCGAGGAGGTGAGGTGATGTCGGTGAACCTGGGCCTGTTGATCGTGGCCGGAGCCATGGCCGCCGCGGGCGTCTACCTGCTGACCGAGCGCAGCCTCATCCGCATGCTGTTCGGCCTGCTGCTGGCGGGCAACGCGTTGAATCTGATGATCCTCGTCCTCGCCGGGCCGCCCGGCCATCCGCCGATCCGCGGGCGCGAATCCGACGGGGCGAGCTTCGACACCGACCCGCTGGCGCAGGGAATGATCCTGACCGCGATCGTCATCACCTTGGGCATCGCGGCCTTCGTCCTGGCCGTCACCTACCGGCTCTTCAAGATCAATCAGGCCGCCGAGGAGGAGAAGCTGCCGCCGGGTGCGGAGGCAGCGACCGACGACGAACTCGGCGACGACGAGGAAGACATCAAGATCCTCACGGGAACACCCGAGTCCCAGCCCGATCGCGATCTCAGCGACGATCCGGCCACCGGCGCCGACACCGTCGCCGGCGACCTGTTCGACAAGTACGGCAACCCGCTGACGCCGGAGGAGTTCATCGCGGCGCACCTCAACGTCCACGAGCCGGACCTGATGCCCGAGGACGCCGAGGTCCTGGAGTACCTGCCTTACGACGGCGACGAGATGCCGCGGGACGCGGACGAACCGAACGACGACGAGCACGCGAAGGGGGCACGATGACGCCGCAGACGTCCTGGATCCCGGTCCTCATCGTGCTGCCGACGATGGTTCCGCTGCTGGCGGCCGCCGTGACGCTGCTGGCCGGCCGGAGCCCCACCATCCAGCGCGCGGTCTCGGTGTCCGCCATCGGCGTCGCGCTGATCGCGTCCGGCCTGATGCTCTACCTCACCAGCGCACACGGGACCTTCGCGGTCAACGTCGGCGGCTGGGACGGCCGCGGCATCGCGGGTACGCCGCTCGGCATCACCTTGGTGGTCGACCGCCTCGCGGCACTGATGCTGGTCATCTCGCTGACCGTGCTGCTGTGCGTCGTGGTCTACGCGATCGGGCAGGGCATCAGGGACGGAACCACCGAGCAGCCGGTGTCGATCTTCCTGCCGACCTATCTCATCCTGACCGCGGGCGTCTGCAATTCGTTCCTCGCGGGCGACCTGTTCAACCTGTACGTCTCGTTCGAGGTGCTCCTCGCGGCGAGCTTCGTCCTGCTCACCCTGGGCGCCAGCGCCGAGCGCGTGCGAGCCGGCGCGTCGTACATCATGGTGTCGATGGTGTCGTCGCTGATCTTCCTGGCCGGCATCGCCTTCGCCTATGCGACCACCGGAACCCTCAATCTCGCCGAGATGGCCGTCCGGCTCGACGACGTGCCCGACGGCACCCGCAACGCGCTGTACGCGGTCCTGCTGGTGGCCTTCGGCATCAAAGCGGCCGTGTTCCCCCTCTCGACGTGGCTTCCCGACTCCTATCCGACCGCTCCGGCCCCGGTGACCGCGGTGTTCGCGGGTCTGCTGACGAAGGTCGGCGTGTACGCGCTGATCCGCACGCACACCCTGCTGTTCCCCGGCGGATCGATGGACAACGTGCTCATGATCGCGGGACTGCTGACCATGCTCGTCGGCATCTTCGGCGCCATAGCGCAGTCGGACATCAAGCGACTGCTGTCGTTCACGCTGGTGAGCCACATCGGCTACATGGTGTTCGGCATCGCCGTCGGTTCCGAGCTGTCCACCTCGGCGGCGATCTTCTACGTCGCCCACCACATCCTCGTGCAGACCACGCTGTTCCTGGTGGTGGGACTGATCGAACGGCAGGCGGGGTCGGCGTCGCTGCGGCGCCTCGGCGGACTCATCGCGAGTCCGCTGCTGGCCGGGCTGTTCCTGATCCCGGCGCTGAATCTCGGCGGCATTCCGCCGTTCTCGGGATTCATCGGCAAGGTCGCACTGCTGGAGGCCGGTGCCCAGGACGGATCGGTGCTGGCGTGGGTGCTGGTCGCCGGGTCGGTCGTCACCAGCCTGCTCACCCTGTACGTGATGGCCCGTATCTGGACCAAGGCGTTCTGGCGGGCCCGCGCCGACGCGCCCGACGGCGCCATGGCGTCGAGCACCGCGTCCGCGCTCATCGAAGAGGGCACCGACGTCCTGCTCGAGGAACGCGAGGACGTGGGCCGGATGCCGGTGGCCATGGTGCTGCCCACGATGGCGATGGTGGCCGCCGGTCTGGCGCTGACGCTGTGGGGCGGGCCCATCTTCCACTTCACCGACGACGCCGCACACGGCGTCCTCGACCGCAGCGAGTACATCTCGACGGTTCTGCACGGGCCCGACCCCGCACACGCCACCGCCGGAGGCCGGCCATGAGCAACACGCCGTTCCCAGACAAGCCGCACGCGAAACCCGTCGGAAAGCGCCCGGTGGCCGCATTCTTCGGCAACCTGTGGCGGGTCACCCTGGTGCACCTGGCCTGGCCCGCGGTCCGGACCTACGTCTGGCTGAACGAGAACCTGCACGCACCGGCCTGGGCCGGCGGCTCGCTGCGCGAGTTCGGCCTGCGACTGTGGGGCTTCGCCTGGCTCACCTTCGTCTGGGTGCTTCTCTGGGGCGACGTCACCTGGGCCAACATCGTGGTCGGCGCGTTGATCGCCCTGCTGGTGATGGTCCTGCTGCCGCTGCCGCGGGTGCCGGTGGAGGGTCGGTTTCACCCGCTCTCGGCGCTCAAACTCGTCGGCACGATGATCTACAACTTCTTCCTCTCCAGCGCTCAGGTGGCGTGGGCCGCGGTGAAGCCGGGCGATCCGCCGCTCGGTGCGGTGGTCCGCGTGCACATGGCCATCAAATCCGACCTCACGCTCACGCTGGCCGTCGACTACATCAACCTGGTGCCCGGCACCATGGTGGTCGAGATCGATCAAGACCAGCGGATGCTGTACATCCACGTCTTCGACGTGCGCAAACAGAAGTACATCGACGAGTTCCTGAAGCAGATGGCCTACGTGGAGCGACAGTTCATCAAGACCTTCGAGCGCGACGACGAGTGGCATCCGAGTCCGTTCCACGGAATCGACGACGATTACCATCACGTCCCGTTCGCCGACCGCCGTCGGGTGGTCGAGCAGGAGCGCTCACGGAAGGAGAAGGCATGACCGTCGTCTGGATCATCAGTGCCGCGATGCTGCTCACCGCCGTGCTCCTGACCGTCTATCGCACGCTTCGCGGGCCCTCGACCCTCGATCGGCTCGTCGGCGTGGACGCGCTGGTCGCCATCGCGATCTCCGGTCTGTCGGTGTGGGTGGCCTACACCACCGACACCACCGTGGTCCCGGGCATCGTGGCGCTGAGCCTGGTGGGTTTCATCGGGTCGATCGCCGTGGCCCGTTTCCGAGTGAGGGACGACCAGTGATCCTCGACGTCGTGGCCGCGGCGCTGATCCTGCTCGGCTCGCTGCTGGCCCTCACCGCCGCCATCGGGATCGTCCGATTCCCCGACACGCTGAGCCGGATGCACGCCGCGACCAAGCCTCAGACGTTCGGCATGATCCTGGTGCTCGCGGGCACCTTCATCAGGCTCGACAGCCACCCGGACGGCGGAATGCTGGTCCTGACCGGCTTGTTCGCACTCATCACCGCGCCGGTGGTAGCCCAGCGCGTCGGACGCCTCGTGTATCGCGAGCAGGCCCTGGGGGAGGACGTTCTGGACGAGGACGAATTGTCCTCGCGAAACGGCGGGTAGCGCCACCGCGGTCGCGGACGCGTCCGCTAACCGAGTTCGGCGACCACCGAGTCGACCACCTTGCGCATGTCGCCGGTCTCGGAGAGGACCCGGCGCTGCCGCTGGTAGCTGGCGCCGCCGGCGATGATGTCGGCGATCGTACCCAATTCCTCGAGGCAGCCCAGCGACGCCGCCACCGGTTCCAGACGCACCAGCAGTTCGGCGAGGTCCTCGGTCACGAGGCGCTCCGAGCATTCGGCGTCTTGGATGATGATCGCATCGAGCCCGTAGCGGGCGGCGCGCCACTTGTTCTCCTGCACCAGCCACGGAGCCATCTGCGGCAGCGTCTGTCCCGCCGACAGGCGCCGGTCGAGGTCGACGATCAAGCAATGGGTCAGGGCGACGATCGCCGCGAGTTCACGCCGGTTCGACACTCCGTCGCAGACCCGCACCTCGATGGTTCCCAGATGGGGCGACGGCCGGATGTCCCAGCGGATCTCGTTGAGGTGGTCGATGATCCCGGTGGTCTTCTGGTCCTGCGCGAAGCCCTCGAACTCCGACCACGACTCGAATTGGAACGGCAGCCCCGCCGTCGGCAACTGCTGGAACATCATCGCGCGGTTGCTCGCATACCCCGTCGAGCGTCCGGCCCACATCGGCGACGACGCGGACAGCGCGAGCAGATGCGGATAGAACTTCAGCAGCGACGACAGGATCGGCAGCACCTTGTCGCGGCTGTCGATGCCCACGTGCACGTGCACGCCCCAGATCAGCATCTGCCTGCCCCACCACTGCGTCCGCTCGATCAACTCGGCGTACCGGTGGCCTTCGGTGAGTTGCTGCGCGGACCACTCCGCGAAGGGGTGGGTGCCCGCGCCGTACAGATCGATGCCGATCTCGTCGCACAGCCCGCGCACAACGTCGAGCGACCCGCCGAGATCGTCCATGGCCTCGCCGACGGTGGTGCAGATGCCGGTGACCAATTCCACCGTGTTGCGCAGCAGTTCGCGATGGATCTTGTCGCGTTGATCGCCGGCGCGCGCATCGACGAGCTCGAAGAGCCGGTCTGCGGCGTTCGACAAGTCGCGACTCGACTTGTCGACCAGGGCGAGTTCCCACTCGACCCCGAGCGTCGGCTTCGGCGACCCGTGGAACGGGATCGCCGCCGGAGTGGTCACCGCGGCTCCTTGCCTCGGGTCGGCGCTAGCTGGTCTGCGAGATCACGCCGCAGGCCAGGCGCGGTGCCTCGGAGCCGCCGTCGGCGAGATCGTGGAGGATGACGGCCTTGCCGCGGATGTCCTGGACGGTGAACGCGTCGGTGGTGGTGCTGGCGCTGGCGGTGCCGTCCTTGAGGACGTTCAGCGTGGCCAGATCGCCCGACTCCGGCTTGCCGGTGTGACCGTCGGCCTGGAAGTGACCGCCGGCGGTGGAGAACCCGGTCGCGGGCTCGCACTTGCCGACCGTGTGGATGTGGATGCCGTGCTCGCCCGGCTTCACACCGGCCACCCGCATCGACACCTTCACGGCCTCGCCCTCCTGCGAGAAGCTGACGAAGCCCACGCGGTTGCCGTCCTTGTTGACCAGGGTGGTCGACGCGGACTGCGCGCTCGCCGGGATGCCGTCGGCGTTCACGACGTCGCCGGGAGCCACCTGGTCGCCGGTGACGACCGCGGGGGTGGTGCCGGGCACGTCACTCGGCTGCTCGTTCGGGGTGCAGGCCGAGAGTGCCAGGGCCGCGCCGCCCGCGGCGGCCACGGCCGCCATGACCCGGACGGTCGAAGCGCGATTGGTGCTACGGACGGTCATGTGTGCTCCTTAGTCGTCGGCGCTGTGGTCGGCTGGGCGGATCTCCATCCGCTTCGCGTGCACGTTGGGGCTGTTGCCGTGTTCGCTGATGTTTACTGTTCGCCAATGATTATGACGGGTGCGTCCGGTCCGCGTGCTACCGGCTCACCACCACGACCGGCAGGCCCTCCGGGCAACGCGTGAAAGCCGTCGGCCGGGGGTTCAGGGCGGCACCGCCCGGAACGGCCGCGGCCACCTTCTTGGCGGCCTCCTCCTGCTCGGGGGAGTAGAAGATGGTGTTCTCGCTGACGCTGGACGTGCTCAGGTTCGCCGTCTCACCGACCTTGAATCCGGCGGCCGTGAGCTCCTTGCTGACCGAACCGGCCAGACCGGTCACGTTGCCGGCATTGAGGACGCACAGTTCGGGCACGCCTTCGGTGTCCGCGGCGGGCGCGGTGCTGCTGGACGGAGACTTGCTCGACGTCGCCTGCTCCTGCTGCTTCTCCGACTCGGCGGCGGCCTGTGCGCTCTGCCCGGCGGCCTTGAGGCCGGCGTCGGGATCTTCACCGCTGGTCGTCAACTGATGGATGCCGAGGCCGAGGCAGACGACCGCGATCGCCAACAGCAGCATGGCACCCGCACGCAGCGGAAGTCGGTTGTTCTCTCGCTCAGCATTCATCACGGCAACTCTAACCCACCGGCCACCCGCGCAGCCCGTGCGCAGGCCGTGCCCGCGTCAGGTGATCTCGAACCCGAGCCGTCGTGCCGCGCGGGCCTTCTGGCGCGAGGCGCGGAGCCGGCGCAGACGCTTCACCAGCATCGGATCGGCGGCGAGCGCCTCCGGGCGGTCCACCAGTGCCCCCAGCACCTGGTAGTAACGGGTCGCGGACAGGTTGAACAGTTCCTTGATCGCGTCTTCCTTGGATCCCGCGTACTTCCACCACTGCCGCTCGAAGTTCAGGATCTCCCGCTCACGCCGGGTCAGTCCGTCGGGACCCACCTCGTGGGGGTCGAGGTTCGCAGCCTGGTCGCGGGCTCCGTCGATCGCCGAGGGGTCGTCGCCCTGCGGGCTACTCGCCGTTGCGCCGTTCATCTCGCTCCTCAAACAGCTGGACCGTGCATTCACACCGGCTCGCACGCCGCCTCGGCGCACGAATGACATCAGTGTGGTTCCGTCGAACATCTAACCACGATCGCGGCCGCCGTCCGTGCCGACGCACCGCAGCGAAACCGGACCTCTCGCGCAGTAGACTGCTCTGTCATGGCAATTCTCCCGATCTGCATCATCGGCGAACCCGTGCTGCACCAGCCGACCACCCCGGTCGAGCTCGACGCCGACTCGAAGCCCTCGGCCGAGATCGTCGCTCTGCTCGACGACATGTACGAGACCATGGACGCCGCCAACGGCGTCGGACTCGCGGCGAATCAAGTGGGCCGGCCGCTCCGGATGTTCGTCTACGACTGCCCCGATGCCGGCGTGCGCCGGCGCGGCGAGGTGATCAATCCGATCCTGGAGACCTCCGAGATCCCCGAGACGATGCCCGATCCCGACGACAACGACGAAGGCTGTCTCTCGGTGCCCGGTGAGGGCTTTCCGACGGGGCGGGCCGACTGGGCCAAGGTGGTCGGCACCGATCGCAACGGCGACCGCGTCGAGATCGAGGGCACCGGATTCTTCGCCCGGATGCTGCAGCACGAGACCGGACACCTCGACGGATTCCTGTACGTCGACGTGCTGATCGGGCGCAACGCGCGGGCGGCCAAGAAGGCGATCAAGCGCAACGGCTGGGGCGTGCCCGGCCTCACCTGGCTGCCGGGCACCGTCACCGATCCGTTCGGCCACGACGACTGACCCGCCCGCCGTGCCGTCGCCGGACCCGTCGCCCGTGTCTCGCGGACCGCAGCCCGCGGTCGGCGATCGAGTGGTGGTCCGGTACCGGCTCGGCGCCGACGCGCCCGCCGATTGGCGGGCCTCACCCAATCCCCCGACCGATCGCTCCCCCAGCCTGTCGGACATCACCGGGCTGCTCCGGGAGCGGACCGGCGAGGCGGTCGTCGTCGAGCGCGACGGCGTCCGCCACCGCATCCGCACCGATGCGATCACGTCGGTGCGACTGCTCTCGCGACGGGTGGTGCGCAACTCCGAGATCCGCGGCGTGGAGCGAGCACTGATGCGCGCCGCACCGGCCGCCGAGCGAACCGAGACCGACGGGTGGCTCGTCAACGGCGCCGGCGACTCTCTGCGGTCGGGAGCCGCGGCACCGGTCGACTTCGGCTCCACCGCGGCCGGTCTGCCCGCGGCGCTGCGCTGGCTCGACGGCCGGGGGCTGCCGCGCCGCGTGATCGTCGCCGACCGGCTGATGCGCGTCGCCTCGCTGGGTGCGGCGATCGCGAGTTCGGCCGATTACGAGGTGCTGGTCGGCCCCGAGCCGACGGCCCCCACCCCGCCCGGCGACTGGGCGCCGATCGCCGACGGGGTGGTCGCGGTGACGGTGGCGGCGTCCGACGACTCGGCCCGCGCGGCGTGGCGAGCACTGGACTTCGAACTGCACCACACGTGTCGCCTGCTGGCTCTGTAGCGGCGGCGCGATGAATTACGGTGGACGGCGATGTCGAACTCCACCGACCCCGACCTGACCAGGCGACGAATCATCGCTTCGGCGCTCGCCGTCATCGCGCTGCTCGCCATCGCGGCGTTCACGTGGTGGATCGACGGCCGCGACAGCCCCGACGACGCGTCGTCCGCACCGACGTCCACGGCCGCCGGCCCGCTCCTCGGCACGTCCACGGCTGCGCCCGGCCCGGCGACGGTCGAGGCGAGGGGCGGCGACGCTCCCACCCGGGTCACCAAGACGCTGAACGAGATCGATTCGGGCCGGTGGCCGGAGGCGGCGAACGCCCCGGGCACCCACGGCGGCGACACCTTCCGGAACAACGAGCGCAAGCTGCCGGTCAAGTCCGCAGACGGGCGGCGCATCGTCTACAAGGAATGGGACGTCAACCCCAAGAAGCCGGGACGCGGACGTGACGCCGAACGCATCGTGACCGGCAGCGACGGGTCCGCCTGGTACACCCTCGACCACTATCGGACCTTCGTCCAGATCCGGGGGCCGTCGGCGTGACCACCGCTTCCCTGACCGAATTCCTCGCCGGCGAGGGCCCGGCGACAGCGCTCGCGGTCGGCGACGTCACCACGTACCGCACCGGCGCAGCGGTCCGGCGGTTGCCGGGCGACCGGATGCGCACGCTGGACGGACTGTACGATCTCTTCGCCGCCGCATGGGACTTCCCCGGCCACTTCGGGCACAACAAAGACGCGTTCGACGACTGCATGGGCGACCTCCCCACCGGTCTGCGGACCCCCACCGGCGCGCGGGCGACGGCATTGCTGACCGTCGTCTCCGATGCCGGCCGACTCCTGGCCGACGCTCCGGAAGGCGACTTCGAGTGGTTCGCCACCTCCCCCGCGCACTGGCGGGAGCGGCTGCGCCGATCGGGCCGCCGCTTCGGACTCGTCCTGCTCACGTCCGCCGACGACGCGGCCGCCGTCGCAGGCCGGTGGGAGGGCGCCGGTGCGCCCCTGATGCGGTTGCGGCAGGATTGACGCCATGCGCCTGGCGACGTGGAACGTGAACTCGATCCGCGCCCGATCCGAGCAGGTCGTGGCATGGATGAATCGGCATGCGATCGATGTGCTCGCGATGCAGGAGACCAAGTGCACCGACGATCAGTTCCCGGTGATGAGTTTTCTGGCCCACGGCTACGACGTCGCGTTCCACGGGTCGAGCGGATACAACGGCGTCGCGATCGCGTCCCGGATCGGGGTGCACGACATCCACATCGGATTCGACGGGCAGCCGCTCTACGCCGGTGAACGGGAGGCGCGAGCCATCTCGGCGACCTGCGGAGGCGTGCGCGTCTGGAGCCTGTACGCCCCCAACGGGCGCGAGCCGGGACACGATCACGTCCAGTACAAACTCGACTGGCTCAGCGCCCTCGCCGATGTCACATCGCTGGAACTGTCGCACGATCCCGCCGCCCAGGTCGCTCTCGCCGGAGACTGGAATGTGGCGCCGACCGACGAGGACGTGTGGGACCCCGAGTACTTCGCGTCCCGCACGCACACCTCCGACGAGGAGCGCGCCGCCTTCCGCCGCTTCGTCGAAGGCGGATTCGTCGACAGCGCGGCCCCCTTCACCCCCGGTCCGGGGACCTACACCTTCTGGGACTACCAGGCCGGGCGCTTCGCCCGCAACGAGGGCATGCGCATCGACTTCGCGCTCTGCTCCCCCGCCTTGGACGACCGTATCCACGACGCCTTCATCGACCGCGACGCCCGCGCCGCGGAGGGCGCCAGCGATCACGCCCCCCTCGTGTTCGACCTGAGCTGATCCCGGCAGGTGCGCCGGTCGGTCCGCCTCAGGCGGAGGCCATCGCCACCATGCCGGGATGGGCGTCGAGGAAGTGCTTGGTGAAGGTGCACAGCGGCCGCACCTTGAGCTGGTTGTCGCGCATGTACTGCATGGCGCCGCCGGTGAGCCGAGTGGCCAGCCCGTGGCCGCTGTACTCGTCGTAGAGGACCGTGTGGAGGATCGTCACCACCTCGCCGTCGGGACCGTCGTCGATGCGATAGCCGAGCACGCCGACCAGGTCGCCGCCCACCCGCAACTCGAAGCGCTCCCGCTCCGGATTGTGGGAGACCTCGGAGATCTGGTGCAGCAGCGAGCGCGCCGACTGCGGCGGATGCGAGTGACGGACTTTGCGATGCATTCGTTGACCTCCTGTGACCAGCGTCACAAGATTACGTTCGTTCGACGGGGAGACGCAAGTCACATCTGTCACATCTGCATCACGATGCGACGCGACCGGACGACGTGAGTATGGTGGGCACCGCACAACTTCACACGCGGGGGCTCCCACGGAACCGGGGGCTGAGATGGCGACAGGCGGTCGTCGACCGCCTGAACCTGTCCGGATAATGCCGGCGTAGGGAGGATCATCATGGGCACATCCATGCCTGGAACCACACGTGACGACGCCACCGCCGAGGTGACCTGCGGCCCCATCGAGGGCAGCAGCAAGGTCTACCTCGACGTCGACGGCATGGCCGTTCCCCAGCGTCGAGTGCATCTGACGAACGGCGAGCACCTCGACCTCTACGACACCTCCGGTCCGTACACCGACTCGTCGGCGACCATCGACCTCGAGAAGGGGCTGGCGAAGACGCGCGACTCCTGGGAACGGCCGGCACCGGTGCCCGTGGGCGGACACGACGCGGCCACCCAGCTGGCCTGGGCACGCGCCGGGATCGTGACGCCGGAGATGAGATACATCGCCGCGCGCGAGGGCGTCGACGCCGAGCTGGTCCGCAGCGAAGTGGCCGCCGGACGCGCGGTGATTCCGGTCAATCACCGCCACCCCGAGTCGGAGCCGATGATCATCGGCAAGGCCTTCGCGGTGAAGGTGAACGCGAACATCGGCAACTCTGCCGTCACCTCGTCCATCGCCGAAGAGGTGGAGAAGATGGTCTGGGCCACCCGGTGGGGCGCCGACACCATCATGGATCTCTCGACCGGCAAGGACATCCACCTCACTCGCGAATGGATCCTGCGCAACTCCCCCGTCCCGGTCGGAACCGTGCCGATCTACCAGGCGCTCGAGAAGGTGAACGGCGATCCCACGCGCCTGACCTGGGAGATCTACCGCGACACCGTCATCGAACAGGCCGAACAGGGCGTCGACTACATGACCGTGCACGCCGGCGTGCTCCTGCGTTACGTCCCGCTGACCGCCAAGCGGGTGACCGGCATCGTCTCGCGCGGCGGCTCCATCATGGCCGCATGGTGTCTGGCCCACCACACCGAGTCGTTCCTGTACACGCACTTCGACGAGCTGTGCGAGATCTTCGCGCGGTACGACATCACCTTCTCGCTCGGCGACGGCCTGCGCCCCGGGTCCATCGCCGATGCGAACGACGAGGCGCAGTTCGCCGAACTGCGGACCCTGGGCGAGCTGACGAAGATCGCCAAGAGCCACGGCGTACAGGTGATGATCGAGGGCCCCGGGCACGTCCCGATGCACAAGATCGCCGAGAACGTCCGGCTCGAGGAAGAGCTGTGTGAGGAGGCCCCGTTCTACACGCTCGGCCCGCTCGCCACCGACATCGCGCCGGCCTACGACCACATCACCTCCGCGATCGGCGCCGCGATGATCGCGCAGGCCGGCACGGCGATGCTCTGCTACGTGACGCCGAAGGAGCACCTGGGGCTGCCGAACCGGGACGACGTGAAGGTCGGCGTCATCACCTACAAGATCGCGGCACACTCGGCCGACCTCGCCAAGGGTCATCCGCGCGCCCAGGAACGCGACGACGCCCTCAGCAAGGCGCGCTTCGAGTTCCGCTGGACCGATCAGTTCAACCTCGCGCTCGATCCCGACACGGCACGCGAGTACCACGATGAGACGATGCCCGCCGAGCCGGCGAAGACCGCGCACTTCTGCTCCATGTGCGGCCCCAAGTTCTGCTCCATGCGGATCTCGGCCGACGTCCGCACCTATGCACAGGAGAACGGGCTCGTCACGCAGGAGGACATCGACGCGCGGCTGGCACAGGACATGGCGGCCAAATCGGCCGAGTTCGCGGCGGCGGGAAACCAGGTGTACCTGCCGATCTCCGAGGCCGCCGCGCCGTGACCCTGCGGCTTCCGCAGGCCGGCCCCGGCGTCACCCCGGTCCGGGTGATGACCGTGGCCGGCTCCGATTCCGGCGGCGGCGCGGGCATTCAGGCCGATATGCGCACCTTCGCGATGCTCGGCCTGCACGCCTGCGTCGCGGTCACCGCGGTGACCGTGCAGAACTCCACCGGGGTCACCGGAATCCAGGAGATCGATCCGGCGGTGGTCGCGGCGCAGATGCACTCGGTGGTTCCCGACATCGGCGTCTGTGCGGTCAAGACGGGGATGCTGGCCTCCGATCCGATCATCACGGCGATCGCCGAGGCCGCGACGCAGCTCGGCATCGGCGGTGACACGGGAGTGCCGCTGGTGGTCGATCCCGTCTGCGCGTCGATGCACGGCGATCCCCTGCTGGCGTCCGACGCCCTCGGTGCGCTCACCGAGCGGTTGATGCCGCTCGCCACGGTCGTCACGCCGAACCTGGACGAGGTGCGCCTACTGACCGGGATCGACGTCGTGGACGGTGCGAGCCAACGGGCGGCCGCCGCGGCACTGCGCGAGACGGGCGCCCGGTGGGCCCTGGTGAAGGGCGGCCACCTGCGGGGCAGCGAACACAGCCCCGACATCCTGTACGACGGCCGAGAGTTCCTGGAGTTCCCGGGCAGACGCATCGACACCCCGCACGACCACGGTGCGGGCGACACCCTGGCCGCGGCGATCACCGGCGCGCTGGGCCACGGCTACCGCGTGCCCGACGCCGTGGCCTTCGCGAAGCGGTGGGTCACCCGCGGCCTGGCCGCCGCCTATCCGCTCGGCGCCGGCCACGGCCCGGTGAACCCGCTGTGGCGGCTCGATCCGGCGGCCGACTCCCCGCCGTGACCGGTGCCGGCCCCGCCGCTATCCGCGCACGCGGTGGCGATACTCCACCGGTCCGACGCCGTAGCGCTGCTTGAACCGGTTCCGGAAGGTCGCGACCGTCGGGAAGCCCGATGAGAGCGCGATGGTGCTGATCGAGGCGCCCGCGTTCTGCATGAGCATCTCGTGGGCGGTCTGCAGCCGGCGATCGGCGATCCGGCTCGCGAGCGAGGTGTCGCAGTTCTCGAAGTAGCGGTACAGCTGGCGGCGCGAGAGGTGCAGCCGCTCGGCGATCGCGTCCGGGGAGAAGCTGGGATCGCGGTGGTGGCGGTCGATGAGGTCGCGAGCGGCCTCCTGGACGAACAGGGCGTTGTCCTCGGTGCCGGTCGGAGAACCGTCGAGTTCCGACAGCGCGGCGACGATCAGATCGACGGCGGCCTGCTCCGAGACGGTGCCCGTCGCCTGCCCCGCATTGAGCGCCGAGGTCTCGGCGGCGAATCGGCGGACGAAGACCGCGGCCGCGCGGGCCAGCGGGGTGTTGGCCGCGATGGGACGCTGCAGCCGCTCGGCGATGTGGCGGTGCTTGCCGAGCCGATTGAACGGGATGAGCAGTCCGGACGGGTCGGCCACGGCGTTGGTCACCAGGCTGTACGGGGTCGCGTTGCTGACGAACACCAGGTCGCCGGGGCCGTAGACGAACTCCCGGCCGTTCTGCCGGATGAGTGACTGTCCGCGCATACCGCTGACACTGACCACCAGAGAGTCCGACGGCTCGTTCCGCACCCGCTCCGCCGTGCGCTCCATCGTCATCGCGGGCTGCAGTGCGCAGTAGGTCACGATCGACGACAGACTCTGTGCGAAGCGCATCGCATGAAAGGTCTCCGGTTCCGCGATGCGGACGTCGACCGTCGGGCTGTAGGCGGTGGTGCCGGAATGGCCGGTGAACCGGTCCGGACGCGGGCGCGTCGGGACACTGCCGACGCCGAGCCGCGCTTCCCATTCGGCGACGGTGCGCGGAGTGAGCCGGGTCGCCAGTCCGGGACGTGCCGCCTGAGGGAACGAAGCGCGCGTATTGGACAGACTTGTCTTGGGCAGGGTTGCACTATGGGGCATGAGGAGACCTTCTACGCATGGGGGACATGGCGAGATGGGCCTGGCTTTGGGAGGGAGCCTTGCTTTCTCATCTGACATACTTGCACACCCAATTATCAGTGTCGAGCGAATCACCAAAAGCGCCAAGGTGATATTCGGGTCACATCGGGCGGGTCCGATCGGCAAACTTGCGTCGCAACTGTCACTACCTGGGGGTAACTGCTAGCAGGCCGGTATCGCGGCATACCCGGCGCGGTACTGTTCTGGGAGACCGCGGCGCGACGACCCGCCGCGGCCCGCATCGTCTCGTCCTAGGAGCGCCCGTGACCCAGCCGCCGAACGACGGCCCCACGACACCCCCGTCGAGCGAGCCGCAGTACCCGGCGTCTGCGGGACAGACCGCCTACAGCAACCAGCCAGCGGGGTACGGCCCGCCGACCGGCCCTCCGGAACCCGTGACGGCCGCCGCCGCGGAGACCGCGGCCGTCCGGCGTTGGCGGATCATCACCGCGGTCGCCTGCCTCGCCGCCGCTCTCGTCATCGTCAGCTTCTTCCTCGTCGGCCAGAGCCGATCGTCCGACAGCCAGGCTCCGGTCACCGAGACCGTCGTCGACACCACCACGGTGATCTCGACGACCACCGGCAGCGCCGCCACGCGCACCGCGACCGACACCGTGACCGAGACCGCGACCGAGACGGCGACGTCGAACGCCACGGCCACGCGCACCGTGACCGACACGGTCACCAGGACGCGGACCGAGACCGACACCAAGACGGTGACCGACACCGTCGCCCCGCCTGCGAAGTCGGGTTAGCCCACCGGACGCGAGGTCTCCGCGGACGCGGGCGCCCCTCCCGCCCTCGACTGCGCCAGCCGATCACGGAACTCATTGGGGCCCAGACCGTAGGCGCGGCGGAACCGGAAGCGGAAGGCGCCCAGCGACGCGAACCCGCACGCTCGGGCCACCGAGGCGATCGACGCCGCCGGGTTCGATATCAGCAGCGCCCGCGCGGCCTGCAGTCGTCGGTCGGCGATCATCTCGGCGACGCTCCGGTCGCAGTCCTCGAAGTGACGGTAGAACTGGCGCCGGGACAGGTGAAGGCGCCCGGCCAGCACCGCCGGTGACAGCGACGGATCGCGGAAGTGCCGCTCGATGAGTTCGTGAGTCTGCTCCCGGACGTAGGCGGTGGTGCCGGACACGTCACCGGACCGGCAGCCCGTCTCGGCGACCACCGCGGAGAGCATGTCGATCATCGCGATCTCGGCGGCCAGGGTCGGCGTCCGCACATCGCGCGCGAGGACCGATGAGACGAACCCGCGGACACTCCGCGCCGCGACCGCCGCCAACAGGGTGTCGGGAATGAGTACACCGGCCGTGGCGAGCGTCCTCGCCCCGACTCCCAGTTCGTCGGCCGGGATCCGCAGCGCGGCCACGTCCGCCAGGTCACCGGACGACGGCGGTTCCGGCGAGCCGCCGGTCACGACCACGACGTGGTCGCCGGACGATCCCGCGGCGTCGGGCATCGCGATCAACAGGAAGTCGCCGTCCGGTGGGGGTTCGGAAACCTCCGCGTGCCACGTCAGCGGTGTGCGCAGCGCCCGTGTGGCCGTCACCACCGACAGCCTGCGCTGGTGGATCGCTGCGCCGAAAGTCTCCGGGTCAGCGCTCGCGAGCCGGTCGACGCCCACCATGTCCCGGTAGGCCGCCAGTCCCTGCCGCCCGCCGAGAACGAGCGGCGGATCGTCGTCGCACACGCCGACCGACCGGCTCCAGTCCCTGATCTCGTCCGGGGCGGGCCGGGCAGTCATCGTGCCGCCGATGCCCGTGGGAGGACGACGGCCGAGGCCAGGAAGAAGCAGATCGCGCCGACGAAGGTGCCCACGTTGGCGGCCACGGCATCGACGGTGATGCCGCCGACCGTGATGTAGGAGGCGACGGCGGAGACGCCGAATGCCACGCACCCGATGAAGTTGATCTGGCCCGACCACCAGTTCCGGTCACCGGGCGCCCACATCCGTCCCGTGGCGTGGGAGAAGGCGACGAGGACGAAGAACCCGCTCACCAGGAACGCCACCGAGCCGGCCGCGTCCGGAGTCCAGACGAGATGCTTCTCGCCGCGGATGGTGTGCGTCATGAGCGCCCCGCCGGTGCTGACGTTGAACAGCAGTGTGCCGAAGAACTGCGTCGCCGCCGCGAACCACTCGGCGCGAACCATCACCCCCGGCGCATACGAGACGGGGACGGTGGGACTGCCGCTGAGCACCAGTTGGATGAACGCCGCACCGGTGAAGAACCAGGAGCCGGCGAAATAGCAGATGTTCACGACGGACGCGCCGGCCCAGTTCCCGAAACCGGGAGCCGAGCCGATCGCGAACAGCGCAGAGCCGATCATGAAGCCGATGCACTGATGAACCACCGAGGGTGTCAGGATCCGGCTCGTCAGCGCCGTGGTGGCGTTGCGATTGGTCATGGACGGTACGTGTCTCCTGAGCGACTCCCCGCCGCTCGCCTCCCACATTGAGGAGACGAGCAGCGGACCACGGACGTCTAGTGGTGGAAGTGCGAGTTGTTGCCCTCACGCGGCATCGGCGCGTCGAGCTTCTCGAGGAAGTCGACCTCCGCGCGCAGATCGTCGAGCAACTTGTCGGCGAGATCGTGACTGAGCCCGGCCCGCACCACGATCCGTTGCACCGTCATGTCGGCGAGATCGTCGGCCAGCGGGTAGGCGGGCACCTGCCAGCCCTTCATCCGAAGCCGGTCCTGAAGGTCGTACAGGTTCCAGTTCGGGTTCGCGTCCTTCGTGAGCCGCCACGCGAACACCGGGATGGTGTCGCCCTTGCTGATCAACTCGAACGGGCCCATCTCCGCGATCGCCGACGACAGGTACTGCGCCACGTCGAGCGAACCCTGCTGGACGGCGGCATAGCCCGCCCGCCCCAGCCGCAGGAACTGGTAGTACTGCAGCAGCACCTGGGCGCCCGGCCGCGAGAAGTTCAGCGCGAGCGTCGGCATGTCTCCCCCCAGGTAACTGCAGTGGAAGATCATGCTCTCCGGGAGCGCCTCGGCGTCGCGCCAGACGATCCAGCCCACGCCCGGATACACCAGACCGAACTTGTGGCCGGAGGTGCTGACCGATGCGACACGGTCGACGCGGAAGTCCCACTCCAGATCCGGCTGGCAGAACGGCGCGATCATCGCACCCGAGGCACCGTCGACGTGGATGTGCACGTCGAGGCCGGTGTCCTTCTGGATCTGGTCGAGCTTGGCGGAGATCTCCTTCACCGGCTCGTACGCGCCCGTGTACGTCTGGCCCATGATCGCCACCACGCCGATCGTGTTCTCGTCGACGTACTTCTCGAGTTCATAGCCGTCGAGGAACAGATGCTCCTCGGTGATCGGCACCCAGCGAGGCTCCACCTCGAAGTAATTGCAGAACTTCTCCCAGCACACCTGCACCGCTGTCGACATCACCAGGTTCGGCTTCTCGATCGACTCACCCGCGGCCTTGCGCTTGGCCTGCCACCGGCGTTTGAGCGCCAGGCCGCCGAGCATGCAGGCCTCCGACGACCCGATGGTCGAGGTGCCGATCGCCTGGTCGACGTCGGGGTTGTGCCAGAGGTTGCCGAGGATCCGCCAGCAGCGGTCCTCGATCGCCGCCGTCGCCGGGTACTCGTCCTTGTCGATCATGTTCTTGTCGACCGTCTGCATGTACAGGAGTTGCGCCTCCTTGTCCATGTAGGTCGAGACGAAGGTCGCCAGGTTGAGCCGGGCGTTTCCGTCGAGCATCGCCTCGTCGTGCACGATCTGATACGCCGTCTCCGGCAGCATCATCTCGTCGGGCATCTCGAACCGAGGCAGTTCGGTCGCCTCTCCCCCGCGGGTGAACACGGGACTGACGATCATCGAGTCGGTCGAACGCGAGTTGGGCATCTCTTCTCCTTCAACAGCGGTGGGTACAGCGCGGGAACTCGGCGCCGGTCAGACCTCGACTGGCGGATACAAGCGGTCCATCGTGTATTGGCGGTTGCGGTGTGCCGCCCATGTGGACCCTGCCATGAACAGCGCGGTCAGGCCCGCCACCACGGCGATCGCGATCCACAGTCGATGGTCGATTCCGCCGAGCGTCAGCTGGCGCAGACCGTTGACCGTGTAGGTCATCGGGTCCACCCAGTGGATGTACTGGAACGGGAGGGTCGTCGTCGGCACCGGATAGATGCCGCCCGCGGACGTCAGCTGGATCATCAGGAACGCGAGCGTGACCACCCGCCCGACGGCCGGCCCGAACAGCGCGTTGAACATCTGGATCATCGCCAGGAACATCGCGACGATCAGCAGCATGAAGCCGAATGTGGCCACCGGATACGCCGGGCGCATCCCGATCGCGAAGACGACCACCGCGTACAGGATCGCCGCCTGGAGGAAACCGACGGCGAAGGTCGGCGCATAGGATGCGAGCACCACCCGCAGCGAGTCGAGTCCCTGCGCCACCGGCCGAGCTTGGATCGGGGTGAACAGCATCCAGGCGATGATGCAGCCGACGAACAGCGCGAGCGAGAAGAAGAACGGTGCGAAACCGGTACCGAAGGTCGCGGCCTCGTGCTCGGTGTTCTCGGTGAGCTTGACCGGCTGCCCGAGGGTGTCGGCCAGTTCCTTCTTCTGCGCGGCGGACCAGTGCGGTATCGCTTCGACGCCCTGGTTCAGGCCCGACGCCAGTTCCTTGGAGCCGGAGGACAGTTCGACGAGACCGGCGGTGAGCTGGTCGGCGCCGGAACTGAGTTCGGCCGATCCGGCGCGGACCTTCACGAGATCGTCGTGCATGACGCCCGGCTCGAGAAGAGTCATCGCCATGCGCACCGGACTCGACGGATCGGCGAGCTCGCGGCTGACCGCGGCGGTGTCGGTGCTCAACTGCGCCAGCTCAGCCGAGCTCGGCAGATCGGGTCGCTGCGGAGTCGCCAGCTGGCGGCGCACGCCCTCGAGCGCCTGACCTGCAGCGCGGACCGCGGGGTCGGGATGTCCCTTCAGTTGCGCGGTGACGCGGGCGAGAGCCTGCGAGGCGTCGCTCTCCGCGGTGGCCGCGCCGCCGCTGATCGTGCTCAGTCCGGCCGCCGTCCGACTCATCCGGTCGGCCGCCGCGCTCAACTCGGCCGCGCTCATTCCGCGGCCCGGCGATTCCGAGAGCGCCATCAGCGGATCGGTCGCCTCGACGATCGCGTCGTTGAGTTCGTTCAACGCCGACGACAGCTTCGCCGAGCCGTCGTGCGCGGTGACCAGTCCGGCGCTCAGCTCGTTGGCCCCGTCGGCCGCCTGGGTCAGTTTCCCGACCATCGACCCCGCGTCGTTCAGAACGATCTCGAAGGTCTGGGAACCGACCTGCGCCGACACTTTGTTGACCACCTGCTGCGCGGCGTCCTGGCCCATGATGGTCGCGAGGTAGTTGTTCGCGTCGTTGTAGGTGAAGATCAGCTCGGCCGAGCCGGGCTCGCTCGACGTCGGCGAGGCCACCTTGGCGCTGAAGTCCTCGGGCAGGGTGATCGAGAAGTAGTACTTGCCGTCGGCGACACCCTGGGCGCCCTCATCCTCGGACACCACGTGCAGGTCGAGCTGCTTCGAGTCGATGAGCCCCTGCACCACTTGGTCGCCGGCGTCGAGCTTGTTCCCCATCACTTCGGCGCCCTTGTCCAGGTTCACCAGAGCCACCGGGATCTTGTCGACGGCGTTGAACGGGTTCCAGAACGCCCACAGGTAGAGCGCACCGTAGAGCAGCGGCATCAGGATGATGACGGCCAGCGCGAGCCGTGGCATCCGCCCGCGGTAGTAACGCTTGAAATCGCTTCCCGGCGAAAAGGCGGCGAGCATGTCAGATGTTCCGATCTGCCGGCTCGAGCCGGACGAATTCGCGGTCCGTCAGATTGTCGACTCGCTCCACTCGGACGAGTCCCCGGTGCGCCGGCGCGCCGTTCACGTCGGCCGTCACCACCGTCTGTTCGCGCCCGAGCGCGACGAGCCGGTCGAGCAACAGGTTCGAGTTCTCCACCCGCGTCAGGTTGTCGACCCCGCCCACCACGAGCAGCTCCGACCTCCCGATGTTCGCGACCGCGATCCGGAAGAGCGCCGCGGTCAGCTCGGGCAGTTCCTCGACGTACGACATCAGCGGCGGCAGTTGCAGATCGTCCCCGAACACCGGACGGCAGATCCGTTCCAGGTCGTCTTCACGCGCCTGTTTCACCCAGCGGTACCAGGGCGCGTGCCAGCGCAGCTGTTCGGTGAGCACGTCCCGGACGCGAATCGTCTGCTCGATGCCGTCGACCTCGTCGATGAACGCCATCGCGGAGTGATTGAACAGATGGTGGGCGTCGTCGGTGCGGCCGAAGGCCGTCAGCGTTCCCTTCGTCGGGCGCATCCGCCCGCACAGCGTCAGCAGCAACGCCGTCCGGCCGCGGCCGCCCGACCCCTGCAGAACGGTGACGCCGCCGCGTGGCACCGTCACTTCGACGGGACCGTAGATGTGTCCCCACGACGCGTCGACCCCCAGGTCGATGCCGTGCAGCAGCGGATCGGTGTCGAACGCCGCGGTCTCGTACTGGATCGTCACGTCCGTCCTCACACCGCGTTCTTGACGACGACGCCGTCTTTGACGATCAGGACGAACTTCTCGTCGGGCTGTGCGATCACCGAGAGGTCGGCGATCGGATCGCCGTCGATCAACAGCAGGTCGGCCCACGCGCCCTCGGCGATCACGCCGAGCCGGGCCGACGCGTACGGATTGCGCGGACCGGCCATCTCGAACAGGGCGGCGTTGCCGGAGGTGAGCATCTTCAGCGCCTCGACATTCGAGTAGTAGTCGCCCAGCCGCGCGGCCATCACGCTCTGCCGGGGCGCCGCTTCGGGCTCCAGCAGCAGATCGGTGCCGAAGACCACCTGCACACCGTGCTTGCGCGCCCAGCCGTACACCGCTTCGGTGCCCGCGCAGATCTGTGTGTTCTTCGCTGCTCTCGCGGGGTCCGGATAGTGGTGATCGGCCTCGGCGAAGGGCTGCATCGACAGCCACAAACCCTTTTCCCCGATGAGCGCGACGGTCGCCTCATCCGCCAGGTGACCGTGCTCGATGGACCGCACACCGGCCTCGATCGCCCGGCGCACTCCGTCGACGGTGTAGACGTGGGTCGCCACATAGGTGCCGTAATCGGCGGCCGCGGCGACGGCGGCGCGGATCTCGTCCGGCGTGAACTGCAGGGTGTACAGCGGGTCGTACATCGACGCGGCGCCACCTCCGACGGTGAGCTTGATCTGGCTCGCGCCTTTGCGGAGTTGCTCGCGCACCGCGGCCAGCACCCGGTCGACGCCGTCGGCCACCCGCGTGAAGCCGATCTCATCGGTCCGCGAGGGGCCGCCCCCGAACTCCTGCGGAGTCTGATAGACGAACGCGAAGTCGGCGTGACCGGAGGTCTGCGAGATCATCGCCTGGCTGGGGAAGATCCGCGGGCCCTCGAAGTCGCCGCGGTCGATGGAGGTCTTGATCGGCGCCACGTCGCCGCCCATGTCGCGGACGGTGGTGAACCCTCGGTGCAGCATGCGCCTCGCCTCGGCGAGGGTGTTCGTGTACAGGCTGCCGGTGGGCCCGGCCACGAAGTCCAGGTAGCCGTTCGCATTGCCCATCAGATGCACGTGCGCGTCGGACAGACCGGGCATCAGGAACTTGCCGCCCGCGTCGATCACCGTGGCGTCGGCCGACTGCGCATCGATCGGATCGGTGGACACCGCGGCGATCGTGCGTCCGTCGATCAGGACGTCGACTCCGTCCGCGGCTCGGTCGGCGAGACCGTCGAACACCCGTGCATTCTTGATAAGAGTTCTACGAGAATCCTTCGCATTGCCCATATTTCGGAACGCTATCCGAGAGCCTTGCCCCGCGGGAGGCAATGCACTTTCTCAAATCGGGCCTCCAACGAGAACCGTCGGCCCCGGAAAAATCCTCCTACCTGCAAACATTCATCGTCGCCACAGGTCCGACCAAGCGGGAGTATCGGACCAGTGGCACGAAACGGGACACAGACGGCACGGTTCGGCGTCTGTGCCCCGGAACGCCTCGGCCGGTCAGGCCAGCGCGCGCAGCTTCGGCACCACGTCGGCGGTGAACGACTCGAGGAACCGGCGCTGGTCGTGCCCGGGGTTGTGGAAGACCAGATGGTTGAGCCCGGCGTCGAGATAGGGCTTGATCTGCGCGATCGCGTCGTCCGGATCCGACGCGACGATCCACCGCTTGGCGACCTGTTCGATCGGGAGTTCGCCGGCGAGCCGCTCCATCTCCACCGAGCTGTTCACGCTGTGCTTCTGCTCCGGGGTCAGTGACAGCGGCGCCCAGAAGCGGGTGTTCTCGAGGGCCGTCTCCGGGTCGCGGTCGTAGGAGATCTTGATCTCGATCATCCGGTCGATGTCGGTGAACTCCCGCTCGGCCTTGGCGGCGCCCTCCTTCACCGCCGGGATGAGCTTCTCGGTGTACAGCTCCATACCCTTGCCGGAGGTGCAGATGAAACCGTCGCCGGCCCGTCCGGCGTACCGGGCCACCACCGGACCGCCCGCCGCGATGTACACCGGCACCGGCTCGGCGGGGATGTCGTACATGTAGGCGCCCTGGGTGCGGTAGTAATCGCCGTCGAAGTCGACCTTCTCGCCGGTCCACAGCTCGCGCATCAGGCGGACCGACTCCCTCAGGCGCGCGAAGCGCTCCTTGAACTCCGGCCAGTCGCCCTGGAACCCGGTGGCGTACTCGTTCAGCGCCTCACCGGTGCCGACGCCGAGCATCACCCGGCCGGGGTACAGGCACGCCATCGTCGCGAACGCCTGGGCGATCACAGCGGGGTTGTAGCGGAAGGTCGGGGTGAGCACCGAGGTGCCCATCTGCAGTCGCTGCGTCCGTTCGCCGACCGCGGCCATCCACGCGAGGGAGAACGGGGCGTGTCCGCCGTTGTGCCGCCACGGCTGGAAGTGGTCGCTGACCGTCACCGAGTCCAGACCGAACTCCTCCGCCATCACGCCGACCTCGACCAGTTCGCGCGGGTCGAACTGCTCCGCCGACGCCTTCAGTCCGAGTTTGAGCGGTGCCGCCATGTTTCATCTCCTGAGCGCTGGTGATACAAGCATCGATACGTGCCGGTGATCGAGCGTCGCCGGCCCGACGTGATCCAGCTTACGGTCCGCTCCGGTGAGCTCGTCGAGCAGGCGAAACCGGCTCGGACCCGCAGTGTGCCGCCCAGCGCGATTGTTCGCCCTGTTGCACAATTACCTCGACGTGCCGTGGTGGCCCGTTGCTCGTTCGCGTCGCCTCCCGGAGGTCCATCACCCGTGCCGATCCCGCCCGAGTACCTGCTCTCGTCCCAGGCACCGGCTCCGCGCACCCTGTGCGAGATCCTCGCCGCCACCGCCGAGCGGTACCCGGACGCGCCGGCCGTCGACGACGGCGACCGCATGGTCTCGTACTCCGAACTCGCCGTCCTGGTGCGTCGAGTGGCCCGCAGGCTCGCGTCGATCGGCATCGGACGCGGGCACCGGGTGGGTATCCGGATGCCCTCGGGCGATCGCCATCTGTACATCGCGATTCTCGCGACCCTGTACGCGGGCGCGGCCTACGTGCCGGTGGACGCCGACGACCCCGACGAACGCGCGCGACTGGTCTTCGGCGAGGCCGACGTCGACGCGATCATCGACGCCGACGGCGTCCATCGGCGCACCGACCGCGAGACCCGCACCGATCACGACCCCGCACTCCTGTCGTCCCCGGCGACCACCGCCGACGACGCGTGGATCATCTTCACCTCCGGCTCCACCGGGAAGCCGAAGGGCGTGGCGGTGACCCACCGCAACGCCGCCGCGTTCGTCGACGCGGAGGCCCAGCTGTTCCTGCAGGACGAACCGCTCGGACCCGGCGACCGCGTGCTCGCCGGCCTCTCGGTCGCCTTCGACGCGTCCTGCGAGGAGATGTGGCTGGCGTGGCGCAACGGCGCCTGCCTCGTACCCGCGCCGCGGGCGCTCGTCCGTTCCGGAATGGACCTCGGTCCGTGGCTGGTGAAGCGCGACATCAACGTCGTCTCGACCGTCCCCACCCTGGCGGCGATGTGGCCGGCCGAGGCCCTCGAAGCCGTCCGTCTGCTGATCTTCGGGGGTGAGGCGTGCCCTCCCGAACTGGCCGACCGTCTCGCGACGGACGACCGGGAACTGTGGAACACCTACGGGCCCACCGAGGCCACCGTGGTGGCCTGCGCCGCGCAGATGCACCGGGGACGGCCGGTGCGGATCGGTCTGCCGCTGCGCGGCTGGGACCTCGCGGTGGTGGGAGCCGACCAACAGCCGGTGGAGCCGGGGCAGACTGGCGAACTCGTGATCGGCGGCGTGGGGCTGGCCCGCTACCTCGACCCGGTCAAGGACGCGGAGAAGTATTCGCCGATGCCCTCGCTCGGCTGGGATCGCGCCTATCGCAGCGGCGACCTGGTGCGGATGTGCGACGACGGTCTCGACTTCGTCGGCCGGGCGGACGATCAGGTCAAGATCGGCGGTCGGCGCATCGAACTCGGCGAAGTCGACAACGCGCTCCAGAATCTCCCCGGGGTCAGCGGTGCGGCGGCCGCCGTCCGCAAGACAGCCACCGGGAACGCCCTGCTGGTGGGCTATCTCGCGTCGGCCGACCCGAGTTTCGACGTCGCGGCCGCGCAAGCGCTGCTGCGCGAGGACCTGCCCGCCGCGCTGGTGCCCCGGCTGTTCCTCATGGACGAGCTGCCCACCCGCACCTCGGGCAAGGTCGACCGCGACGCGCTGCCCTGGCCGGTGCCGGGCACGGACTCCTCGGACGGCGGCGGCGATCTCACACCCACCGAGGCGTGGCTCGCCGAACAGTGGACGGCGGTGCTGGGCGTCGGTGTCGACTCGGCCGAAGCCGACTTCTTCGCCGAGGGCGGCGGATCGCTCTCCGCGGCTCAACTGGTGACGGCACTGCGCGCCCGTTACCCCGAGATCACCGTCGCCGACCTCTACGACCACCCCCGGCTCGGCTCGCTGGCCGAGCTCCTCGACTCCCTGGCACCCGGGGCCACCGTCGCACCGCGGTCGGTGACGCCGGTGCCGCGGTCCACCGGATTCGCGCAGGCGGCCGCATCCATCCCACTCGCCACGCTCACCGGCATCCAGTGGATCACCTGGCTGGGCGTCGCGAACAACGTCGGTCGCGCCGCCGCCGACGCCCTCGGCTACTCCGCGCCGTGGCTGGCGTCGGTGAACTGGTGGCTGCTGATCGTCGCGTTCCTGGTGTTCGTGACTCCCTTCGGCCGGTTGGTGATCGCCGCCGCCGGAGCTCGCGCCCTGCTCGCGGGGGTCGGTCCCGGCACGTATCCGCGCGGCGGATCCGTCCACGTGCGCCTGTGGGCCGCCGAACGCTTGATGCAGGCCAGCGGTGCCCACAATCTCTCGGGAGCCCCGTGGCTCCCGACGCTGGCCCGGGCGCTCGGTGCGAGCATCGGCCGCGGCGTCGACCTGCACTCGCTGCCGCCGGTCACCGGGCTGCTGGAGATCGGCGACGGCGCCGCCGTGGAGCCGGAGGTCGACCTCGCGGGCTGGTGGATCGACGGAGACGAGCTCGTGATCGGCGAGATCGCGATCAAGCCCGGCGCCACCGTGGGATCGCGCTCGACGCTGTTCCCGGGCGCCACCGTGGGACGCGACGCGATCGTCGACCCGGGATCGGCGGTGCGCGGGAAGGTGAAGTCGCGACAGCGATGGGCGGGCTCGCCGGCCGCCAAAGTCGGCAAAGCGAAAGCCGACTGGCCCGAGCACCGGCCCCCGCGGCGTCGCCGGTGGGTGCCGGTATATGCGTGCAGCGCCTTCCTCATCTCCGGGATACCGCTGGTGTCGCTGGCCGTCGGGCTCACCGTGATCGGCTCCTGGGCGCTGCCCGCGGACTCGATGGGCGCCGCCGCGGCACGCGGCCTGGCGATGGCGCCGGTCGCCGCCGTGGCCGCGATGGCCGCGTTCGCGCTGCTCATCCTGGTGGCGGTGCGGCTGCTGTCGATCGGAATGCGCGCCGGGGTGTACCCCGTCCGGTCGCGCATCGGGTGGCAGGTGTGGGCCACCGAACGGCTCATGGACTCGGCGCGAACCTACCTGTTCCCGCTGTACGCGAGCCTGCTCACCCCCTGGTGGTTCCGCGCCCTGGGCGCCCGGATCGGCCGGGGGACGGAGATCTCCACCGCGCTGGTGATCCCGAAGTTCACCAGTGTCGGCGACGACTCGTTCCTCGCCGACGACACGCTGATGGCGTCGTACGAACTCGGGGGCGGCTGGATGCGCGTCGGCGAGGCCAAGGTCGGCAAGCGAGCCTTCCTCGGCAACTCCGGCATGGTGGCGCCCTCGCGCAAGCTGCCGAAGAATTCGCTGGTGGCGGTGCTGTCGTCCGCGCCGACGAAGTCCAAGAGCGGGTCGAGTTGGCTCGGCAGCCCGCCGGTGCGGTTGCGGCGGACGGCGTCGGAGTCCGACACGTCACGGACCTTCGCCCCGCCCACCCGGCTCCGCGTGGCGCGCGGGGTGGTCGAGACTCTGCGGATCATCGCGGTGATGGTCTCGTTCGGTATCGGGGTCGGGGTGCTGTTCGCGCTGCAGTCGCTGGCCGTGACGACGAACGTGCTGGTGGCCGCCGCATGCAGCGGGCTGATCCTGCTGGCGGCGGGAGCGGTCGCGGGCGTGATCGCGGCGATCGCCAAATGGACGGTCGTGGGGCGCATTCGCGCATCGGAGCATCCGCTGTGGAGTTCGTTCGTCTGGCGCAACGAACTCTCCGACGCCTTCGTCGAGACGGTCGCCGCCCCCTGGTTCGCCAACGCCGCGGCCGGCACCCCGGTGCTCAACCTGTGGCTGCGGGCGCTGGGCGCGCGCATCGGCCGCGGCGTGTGGTGCGAGTCGTACTGGCTGCCCGAAGCCGACCTGGTGACGCTCAGCGACGGCGCGACAGTCCAGCGCGGCTGCGTGGTGCAGACGCATCTGTTCCACGACCGCGTGATGGCGATCGACTCGGTGACCCTCGCGGCGGGTGCCACACTCGGCCCGCACTGCGTGGCGCTGCCGGCCTCCGGCATCGAGACGTCGGCGACGGTCGGGCCCGCGTCGCTCGTGATGCGCGGCGACGTGGTTCCGGCGCACACGCGCTGGCAGGGCAATCCGATCACGCCGTGGCCGCGCTGACCGTCGTCACGCGGCGTCGCAGGTTCAGCGGTAGGCTCGAACTGCCGCGCCAATCGACCAACGGGAAGGCTGTCTGTGCCAGGCAAGATCGAGAAGTCCGCGTGGCACACCCCCAAACTCAGTGCGGCTTCCCATGAATTGGATCCGTACCTTCCCCGCAACGGCAACCTCGGGTACCGCGTCTCCCGCTACGATCTGCACCTCGAGTACCGGGTCAGCAGCAACAGGCTGTCCGGGACCGCGGTCATCACCGCGTCGTCGTACCAGCAACTGAGCCGGTTCAGCCTCGACCTCGCGACGGGCATGCGCGTGGACCGCGTGACGGTCAACGACCGGCGCGCACGCTTCTCCCACCGGCTCGGCAAGCTGTCGATCACGCCGCCGGCGCCGGTGCCGCCGGGCGGTGCGCTGACGGTGGAGGTGCGCTACCGCGGCAGTCCCCGGCCGATACGGGGTCCCTTCGGCGACGTCGGATGGGAGGAACTCGACAACGGCTCGCTGTGCGCCAATCAGCCGAACGGCGCGCCGTCGTGGTTCCCCTGCGACGACCATCCCGAGGCCAAGGCGCCGTTCCGCATCGAGATCACCACCGACAGCCCGTACTTTGCGCTCGCGAACGGCCGGCTCGCGTCCAAACGCCGCCGCGCCGCGCAGACCACCTGGGTGTACGAACAGGTGGAGCCGATGGCGACCTACCTGGCCGCTATTCAGATCGGACAGTACGAACACCGGACGATGGCGGAGGAACCGGTGCCGGTGCATGCGCTGGTCCCGCCCGCGCTCCGCGCTCGGTTCGACGTGAGCTTCGCCAGGCAGCCGCAGATGATGCGCGCCTTCATCGAGATGTTCGGCCCGTATCCGTTCCGCGAATACACTGCCGTCGTGACCGAGGACGACCTCGACATCCCCCTCGAATCTCAGGGCCTCTCCACCTTCGGCGCCAACCACTGCGACGGCACTCGGGAACACGAGCGCCTCGTCGCGCACGAGCTCGCGCATCAGTGGTTCGGCAACTCGGTGACGGTCGCGCGCTGGCGCGACATCTGGCTGCACGAGGGCTTCGCCTGCTACGCCGAGTGGCTGTGGAGCCAGCACTCCGGCGGCAGGTCGACCGACGAGTGGGCGCGGCACTACTACGCCAAGCTCGCCGCCGCGCCGGTCCGCGTCCCGCTCGCCGACCCCGGCGCCGAGGAGATGTTCGAGGACTGGGTCTACAAGCGCGGCGCGATGACCTTGCACGCGCTGCGTCTGCGGATCGGCGACGGCGAGTTCTTCGCTCTCCTCCGCCGGTGGACGGAGAAGTACGCCTACGGCTGCGTGACCACCGAGGACTTCATCGCGCTCGCCTCCACTTTCTCCACATCGTCGCTGAACGACATCTGGCAGGACTGGCTCTTCACCCCCGCGCTCCCGCCATTCCCGTCCCTGGGCTGACCTCCGCCGAAAATTTTGGCTCCCGGAACGGTCTCTCAGACCCTTCCGGGAGCCAAAATTTCCTGACTCGAGCTCAGTCCGTCAGGAACTCGCGCACGTCATCGAGACTCGGCAGCAATCCCGACTCCCGAGCCTGCGACAGGCCCGGCGCGGCGGAGTCCTTCTTCGACAGCACGTACTCCAGCGGAGAGCCGTCGCGCGCGATCTTCGGCCATTCGATGCCGAGTTCGGGGTCCATCGGGTCGATGCCGTGCTCGCTGCCCGGCCGATATCCGGTGGAGCACAGATACGTGACGACCGATCCGTCCTGCAGGGAGCAGAAGGCGTGGCCCAATCCCTCCGACAGGTAGACGGCGCGGCGGTCGTTGTCGTCGAGCAGCACCGTGTCCCAGCGGCCGAAGGTCGGCGAGCCGACGCGGATGTCGACGACCACGTCGAGCACCGCCCCCGCAGAGCAGGTCACGTACTTGGCCTGACTCGGCGGCACATCGGAGAAGTGGATGCCCCGGACCACGCCCGCCGCCGACACCGAGGTGTTGACCTGGGCGAGCTGGAACGGTCGGCCGATGGTCTCGGCGACCACGTCGGCTTTGAAGGCTTCCAGGAACACTCCGCGATCGTCGCCGTGAAGCACGGGGGTGAAGGCCCACGCGCCGTCGATGCTCAGCGGTCGTACATCCACGCTCACAACTCCCGTCCGCGCTCGAGCAGGTCGAGCAGATAACTTCCGTAACCGGATTTCACAAGGGGTACGGCGGTCGCGCGGAGCCGCTCGTCGTCGAGGTATCCCAGCCGCCAAGCGATCTCTTCGGGCACCGCGATCTTGAGCCCCTGCCGCTGCTCCACCGTCCGGACGAAGTTCCCCGCGTCGAGCAGACCGTCGAAGGTGCCGGTGTCGAGCCAGGCCGTGCCGCGCGGCAGCACCGTGACCCGGAGCTTTCCGCGCCGCAGGTACTCCGCGTTGACGTCGGTGATCTCGTATTCGCCGCGCGCGGAGGGCCGTAGGCCGGCGGCGATGTCGACCACGTCGTTGTCGTAGAAGTACAGCCCCGGCACCGCGTAGCGCGACTTCGGCCTCGCGGGCTTCTCCTCCAACGACACCGCGTTCCCCGCCGAGTCGAACTCGACGACACCGTACGCGCTGGGATCGGCGACCCGGTAGGCGAAGATCGCACCGCCCTCGAGCCCATCGAACCCCTTGAGCTGCGAACCCAGCCCCGGACCGTAGAAGATGTTGTCGCCGAGGACCAGCGCGACGGAATCGTCGCCGATGTGATCGGCACCGAGCAGGAAGGCCTGCGCGAGGCCCTCCGGTTCGGGCTGAACGGTGTAGCTGATCGAGACGCCGAACCGCTCGCCGTCGCCGAGGAGATGTTCGAAGGCGGCGCGGTCGCCGGGCGTGGTGATGACCAGGATGTCCCGGATCCCGGCGAGCATCAGCGTCGAGAGCGGGTAGTAGATCATCGGCTTGTCGTACACCGGGACCAGCTGTTTGCTCACACCCAGCGTGATCGGGTGAAGCCTGCTCCCGGTGCCGCCGGCGAGGATGATTCCGCGCATGCGATCAGCCTATCGGTACAGTTGGCCGCGACAGATTTCGAAGCCACGGGGCAGCGATGCCCGGATCCGGGGGAACCCGTATGCGAGTGCTGGTGACCGGCGGAGCCGGTTTCATCGGAGCCAACTTCGTGCTGCGGACACTGGCCACCCGGCCCGACGCCCAGCTGACCGTTCTCGACAAGTTCACCTACGCCGCGAACCCGTCGACGCTGCAACCGGTGGCCGACCGGATCCGCGTGGTCCGCGGCGACATCGCCGACGCCGCGACCGTCGATCCGCTCGTCGCCGAATCGGATCTCGTGGTGAACTTCGCGGCCGAATCGCACAACGACAATTCGCTCGCCGACCCGTCGGCATTCGTCCAGACCAACCTCGTCGGCACGTACACGCTGCTCGAAGCAGTCCGTAGGCATGACGTGCGCCTCCACCACATCAGCACCGACGAGGTCTACGGCGACCTCGATCTCGACGATCCGACGCGTTTCACCGAGGAGACGGCCTACAACCCGTCGAGCCCGTACAGCTCCACGAAGGCCGGCAGCGACATGCTGGTCCGCGCGTGGGTCCGGTCGTTCGGCATCGCCGCCACCATCTCGAACTGCTCGAACAACTACGGGCCGTATCAGCACATCGAGAAGTTCATTCCGCGCCAGATCACGAACGTGCTGACCGGGGTGCGGCCCAAGCTCTACGGCGACGGGCGCAACGTCCGCGACTGGATCCACGTCGACGACCACAACGACGCCGTCTGGGCCGTCGTCGACCGCGGTCGGATCGGTGAGACCTATCTGATCGGCGCCGACGGCGAGGTCGACAACCGCACGGTGGTCGAGGCGATTCTGACCGCGCTCGGACAGCCCGCCGACGCCTTCGACTTCGTCACCGACCGCGCCGGCCACGACCGCCGGTACGCGATCGACTCCCACCGCCTCCGCACCGAACTCGGGTGGCGGCCGGCGTACACCGATTTCGCCTCCGGCCTCGCCGCGACGATCGCGTGGTACCGCGAGAACCGCGACTGGTGGGCGCCGCACAAGGAGGGCGTGGAAGCCGCCTACGCCCGGACTCAGCAGATCCTCGATTGATCGGAGACCCGACACTCATGCGCGTACTCGTCACCGGCGGCGCCGGCTACATCGGTTCGCACACCGTCCTGCAACTACTGGCGGCGGGGCACGACGTCCTGATCGCCGATGATTTCAGCAACGCCAAGCCCGCGGTGATCGACCGGCTCGAGGAACTGAGCGGACAGTCGATCAAGGTGCACCGCGTGGACCTGACCGACGAGGCGGCCACCGCCGCGATCTTCGCCGCCGAGGACATCGACGCCGTCATCCATTTCGCGGGATTCAAGGCGGTCGGGGAATCGGTCTCCGAGCCGCTGAAGTACTACCGGAACAACCTCGACACCGCGTTCAGCGTGCTCCGCGCGATGGACGCCCGCAGCGTGCGGAAGTTCGTCTTCTCCTCCTCCGCCACGGTGTACGGCGAGAACCCGGTGCTCCAGCGCACCGAGGACATGCCGACGTCGGCGAACAATCCGTACGGCTGGACCAAGGTGATGATCGAGCAGGTGCTGCGCGATCTCGCCGTCGCCGACGACTCCTGGCGGATCGCCCTGTTGCGCTACTTCAATCCGGTCGGCGCGCACGCCAGCGGCCGCATCGGTGAGGACCCGAACGGGCTGCCGAACAATCTGATGCCCTTCGTCGCACAGGTGGCTGTCGGACGCAGGGAGAAGCTGTCGGTGTTCGGCGACGACTACGACACCGTCGACGGCACCGGCGTCCGCGACTACATCCACGTCGAGGACCTGGCCGCCGGCCACATCGCCGCACTCGACCGGCTTGGTGAGACCGCCGACGCGCTGTCGGTGTGGAACCTGGGCAGCGGTGAGCCGGTGTCGGTGCTGCAGTTGGTCGCGGCCTTCGAGCGCGCCAGCGGCCGGACGATTCCGTACGAGGTGGTCGCACGCCGGCCGGGCGATCTGGCGGCGAACTGGGCCGATCCGTCGAAAGCGAATCGGGAACTCGGCTGGCACGCCGGCCGCGGCATCGACGACATGTGCGCCGACGTCTGGCGCTGGCAGTCGCAGAATCCGAACGGTTATCCGGACGCGTAGTCGGAGCGCAGCTCCACCGGTTCCTCGACCAAAGCGTCGTCCGCGTCGTTCGGCGTGCGGATCACCTGTGCCAGAACTGTCGCGACGACGACGATCGCGGTGAACACGAACAGCCAGCCGATGGCCGCGAAGACCATGCCCAGCGATCCGAACGAGGCGCGCGCGGAGTGGAAGACCTGCGCGTAGCCGATCTGCGTGATCGCCATGAAGACCGTCAGTCCGGCGCCGGCCAGGGCGCCGATGCTCCACAGGTCGGGTGCGGCCAGCTGTCGCACCGTCAGAATCCGCGGGACCGCGGTCCACGCCAGCATCCAGATGACGAAGGTCCAGATCAGCGCGAACACCATGCGTCCGCCGTCCTCGTTGTAGTCGAGGACGACGACCGCCTGCGCCGTGGTCGCGAGGGCGAGTACCGCGACCACGGTGAGCCACCGCCACCAGCCGCGCAGCCCGGTGGACCGCACACCCCAGACGCCGACGTACATGCGGTCGAGGGCGCGGGCGAGCGAAGTCGCGGACACGATGGTCATGAAGGCGCCCGCGATGCCGAACGACGCGTACGACCCCGGCGAATCCGGGTGTCCCAGGACGAGTCCGTCGAGGCTGAACATCATGATCGTTCGGTCCAGGACGCCGTCTCCGGGAATCGTGGTCAGCAGCAACAGCACCGGGAGGATGGAGGTGAACGCCTGCGCCGCGAGGGTCATCGCACGGTCGCTGACATTGCTGACCGCTATCGCGCGGACCATCCGGTACCCGAGGACGAGGTGATCTGCGGCGCTCTCCGGCAGACGCGCGAGCACCGCGTTCAGCGGTCCGGTGATCTTGGTCGGAACCATGCGCGAAATCATGTCACCCCCTCTCCCGGGGCGGGTACGGGAGCCGCTTCAGACGCGTTCGAGGTCCACGGTCTGCTCGGCCGGCTCCACGGTCTGCGGACCGGCCGCTCGCGTGCGGTTCGCGAGGGAGACCACCGCGGCCCCGAGTGCGGTCATCGCGATTCCCGCTCCGAACATCTCGGGGTAGCTGATCGACGGGAAACGCTCGACGACCCAGGCCATCACAGCCGGCGAGGCGAATCCCAGATAGGTCAGGGTGTAGAAGACGGCGGTGAGCCCGGCGAGATCGTCGGGTCCGGCGAGACGCTGGACCTCCATGAGGCAGGAGATGAGCGCCATGCCGTAGCCGCAGCCCAGGACGATGGCGGTCACCACCGCCAGCGCGATCGACGGGTGCAGCACGACGACGATCGCCAGCGCCATCCCCACCGCCACCAGACCCAGTGCCACGAGCAGGGTGCGCACCGACCCCGGGCGGTCGATCCGCTTGCCGAGGGTCTGGATGAAGAAGCCCGCCGTGAGTCCCGCGACGCAGCAGAGGCCGGCGAACGCGATCGCGGTCCCGGGCGTGTGTTCGGTCATCATCGCGGGAATCACCGCATAAGCCATCGCGCAGGCGCCGAAGACCCACGGCGCCACCGGCGCCACGAGCAGCCAGAACCGCGGTTTCATCGCCGAGGGAATGCGCATCGCGTCCCGCAGCCGACCGTCCGAGGCACGCGGCCGGGTCTCCGGCGTCCGCAGGATCAGACCGAGCGAGGCCACCGCGAGTGCGACGTTGACCAGGTACGACAGTTGTCCCGGCAGCGGAGCCCACTGCGCGAGCACGGCCGCCAGTCCGGCACCGCCCCCGAAGCCCGCGGTCAGGCTCAACGCGGCGCGTCGGGCACCGGCCGACGGCGGATCGCCCGCCCGGTCCGACAGTTCCTTGATCCACGTTCCGCCGACCGCCATCGCCAGACCCAGCGCCACACCGCTCAGGACGCGGCCGGCGGCCAACAGCGGAACCGAGTGCTCGCCGAGCGCCAGGAGGATGGACCCGGCCGCCGCGATCACCGGCGACGGCAGCATCAGCGCGCGGCGGCCGAGCCGATCCGACAGTGGTCCGCCGACCAGCAGTGCCGGGACGATGCCCAACACGTACAGGAACAGCAGGGCGTCCACCACCACCGCCGACATCTGCGATGCGGTCCGGTACATGACCAGCAGCGGTGTGAACTCATTGCCGCCCAATGCCGCGGTGAAGACCGCCAGCGAGACCGCGGGCCACCCGGCGACCGCGCCGCGTGCGCGTTCGGCCGCGCTCATGCCGCGCTTCCGTCCGTGCCGTGGACACCGGTGAGGTGTGCGGTCAGCAGCGACGCGAAACGGGCGGCGTCGGCCGCTCCGACCACCTGCGCGAGGTCGGCGTGATCGGCCACGATGCGTTCGGTGATTCCGGGATCGTGACGCAGTCGCTCGGCCGTCATCCGACGATGCCGTTCGCCCAGCGAGACGTAGAAGTCGGCCAACAGCCCGTTGCGCCCGGCGGCGACGATCAGCTGGTGGAACTCGGCGTCGAGCCGCGCGAACTCCGACGCGTCGGCCGGATCCACCAGCCGGTGCTGCGAGAGGTTGTCCTCCAGTCGGCCGACCAGTGCGGCGATGGCCACGGTGTCGCCCGACACTGACTCCATCGCGTGGGTCTCGAGCAGCACACGGGCGTCGAGGACGTCCCGGGCCTCGCCTTCGCCGATCGGGACGATGAGCGCGCCGCGCTTCGGGTACAGACGCATCCAGCCCTCGGCGGCCAGCCGTAGGAAGGCCTCGCGGACCGGTGTGCGACTCACCTCGAACCGAGTGGCGACCTCGCCCTCGCTGATCATCTCCCCGCCGGGAAGGTCGCAGGTCAGGATCAATTCCTTGACCTCGTCGTACACTCGGTCCGCAGATGAATACGTCATAGACACAAGTTGTATGTTAGCACTCGGCGGCCTCGACGGCCGCATCGGGGAGGCGACCCCGCAGGCGCGTGCACCGGTCGTGCGCGCCGATGGCACAATCTCATCCGTGCCGCGTCGGCTCCATCCTCTTCGACGCGGGCGTCACCGCCACCGTCGACGGCCGAGCGACCCTCCCCGCGATGTGACTTGCGCGACGACGCGACTGTTCGGCGCCACCGTGCCGCCGAGACGAATACGCTGCACACACTCCGCGGCGCCCTTCACCTCTGCGCGTGTCGGCAGCATCCGCGGAGCAGATCTGACAACGGACAACGGCGTCCGCATCGAGGAGAGACAGTGACCAGTACGGCAGACGAGACGATCGCTGCACCGAGCGAGCCGGAGACCACCGACATGCCCATCACCGACGACGAGATCTTCGACGCGCACCGCGGCGGCAAACTGTCCGTCGAACTGAGCGCCCCCATCGCCACCCAGCGCGATCTCTCGATCGCCTACACACCCGGCGTGGCGCAGGTATCGCGCGCGATCCACCGGGAACCCGAACTCGTCAACGACTACACCTGGACCGACCGGTTGGTGGCGGTGGTGTCGGACGGCACCGCCGTCCTGGGGCTGGGCGACATCGGCCCGCGCGCCTCGCTGCCGGTCATGGAGGGCAAGGCCGCCCTGTTCCGCACCTTCGCGGGCCTGAACTCCATCCCCCTGGTTCTCGACACCACCGACCCCGACGAGATCGTCCAGACGCTCGTCCGGCTGCGGCCCAGCTTCGGCGCGGTGAACCTCGAGGACATCTCCGCGCCGCGCTGCTTCGAGATCGAGCGCCGCGTCATCGAGGCGCTCGACTGCCCGGTGATGCACGACGACCAGCACGGCACGGCGATCGTCGTCCTCGCCGCCCTCAAGGGCGCGGTCCGGTTCCTGGGCCGTGAGCTCGCCGGACTCAAGGTGGTCGTCTCGGGCGCCGGCGCGGCCGGGGTGGCGTGCGCCAAGATCCTCAAGGCCGCGGGCGTGGATGACATCGTGGTGCTCGACTCCAAGGGCATCGTCGGCACCGACCGCACCGACATGGTCGAGTACAAGAACGAGGTCGCCGCATGGAGCAATCCGCGCGGGCTCACCGGCGGTGTCGCCGAAGCCCTCGACGGCGCCGACGTCTTCCTCGGCGTCTCCGCGGGGACCGTCGACGAGAAGCTCATCGCCTCGATGGCCGACGACGCGATCGTCTTCGCGATGTCGAATCCCGACCCGGAGATCCATCCGGACGTGGCCGCCAAGTATGCGGCGATCGTCGCGACCGGACGCAGCGACTTCCCGAATCAGATCAACAACGTCCTCGCCTTCCCCGGCGTCTTCGCCGGAGCGCTGGACGCCGGCGCCCGCCGTATCACCGAGGGCATGAAGATCGCCGCCGCCGAGGCGATCCTCTCGGTGGTAGGCGACGATCTGGCCGCTGACCGCATCGTGCCCAGCCCACTCGACGAGCGGGTGGCTCCCGCTGTGGCCGCGGCCGTCGCCGCCGCGGCCCGCGCCGAGGGCGTCGCCGGATAGCGAAATCCACTGGCCGAGGCCGTCGCCGCACCGGCAGACTGGGGCGCATGTCCCTCTGGTGCAGCGACGGCCTCGACTTCACGGCGTATCTGGACAGGATCGGTGCGGCCGCACCGCCCGTACCGACGCTCGACGCGCTGCGCGAGCTCCATCGCGCCCACGTCACGTCCATCCCGTTCGAGAACCTCGAGATCATCGTCGGCCGACCGATTCCGCTCGACATCGCTGCCGTCCAGCGCAAGCTGGTCGAGCAAGCGCGCGGCGGTTACTGCTTCGAGCACGTCGCGCTGTTCGCCGCCGCACTCGAACGCCTCGGGTTTCGCTTCACAGCCCTGTCCGGGCGGGTGATTCTCGGCGGCGACCCCGAGACGCGGCCTGCGACGCATGCGCTCCTCGCCGTCGAGTTCGACGACGGCAGTCGATACCTGTGTGACGTCGGCTTCGGCCGCGGCCCCCTCGAGCCGATCCCGTTGGCGAACGGCGCGGAGGTGGAGCAGGACGGCTGGGGTTTCCGCCTCACCTCTTCACCGGTCGGCGACCTGTTCGGTACCGCACGCTGGGTCCTCGCCCAGCGGGCCGAAGAGTGGATCCCTCGCAACGCGTTCACGTTCGATCCGCAGTTCCCGATCGACTACGCGGTCGGCAATCACTTCGTCTCCACTTCACCCCGGTCACCGTTCGTCACCCGATCCTTCGTTCAGCGCTTCGACGAACGCACACACGAGACCCTCGACGGGGTCACCTGGACCACGGAGAAACCGGACGGCCTCTCACAGGTCCGCGACGTCGAACCCGCGGAGCTCCCGGTCCTGCTCGCGGACGTCTTCGGCGTGGTCCTGGACCCGGACTATTGTCGCGCGGTGATCGCAGCGGAGACCCGACGCATCGCGGAATCGGCCTCCTAGCACCCGTTTTGCCTGCGAGGCTGACGACTCGGTACCATCATGAGCGCTGTCGTCAGACGGCACGCCGCCTTAGCTCAGTCGGCAGAGCGATTCACTCGTAATGAATAGGTCAGGAGTTCGATTCTCCTAGGCGGCTCCGCAGGTCAGACACGGTTTCGACCTTGTCTCCCGATGGTCCCCGGCACGGGTTCGTGTCGGGGATGTGTCGTCTAGTTCGCCTTCTCTTGTCTCCGCTCACCACCGTTCTCATCCTTGAAGCTCAATGTCGCTTCGATCGCGGAGTCGAGCCGAGTGATCAGACCTTCGAAAGTGTCGGGGAACAGGCTCGCGTAATGCGTGAGCGTGGTTGAAGCGTTCTCGTGTCCGAGCATCCGCGAGACAGCCATCACCGACGCCCCAGCATCGATTGCCAACGACGCGGCGGTGTCCCGCAGGTTATGCGGCGTAACCTTCGGCAGTCCCGCACGAGCTGCAGCCGGCCGGAGCTTGCTCCGAGTCCAGTTACCGTTGTAGTACGGCGTCTCTCGCGAGGTCACGAACAGCAGATCACGACGTGAACGCTTGTCAGCCCATACAAGCAGTTCGTCACGCACTCGGGTGGGCAGCGGGACCGATCTAGCCTCATGGTCCTTCACGTCGCCGAGAATCAGTTTGCCGTCGACCTCTGAGTAGGCGTGAGTCACACGCAACCCGCGCTCTGACACCTGGTCAGGCCGCAGAGCGCTAATCTCACCCCAACGCAGACCTGAGTAGCCCATCGTGAGAATCATGATCCTGTCGGCCTCAGTCGACATCATCTCTGATAGACGCCACAGCTCCACATGTGACAGTGGTCGAGGTTCGTTCGGCCTGGCTTTGGGCAGCTTGACTGTCGCGGTGGGATCCCGGGGCAGAAGCCCCTCATCGACTGCTGCTCGCATTGAACCCCGAATGACGACGAGTACCTGGTACGCGGTGTCTCGTGACTTCTCATCGCGAATGGCCGCGACTGTCTTCTTCACGCGCGAGGGGGATACCGCTGACAGCGGAAGGCGGCCGAGTGCGTCGCGTGCATACCCGGCCGCCCACTTCCGTTTGCTCCTGGTCTTGCCTGCCCCTCCTTGCATCGCCAGCCATTCATCGAGCCAGTCGCGGTAGAGCATCGATGCATCGTCGGGGTGGCTCCACGAACCAGACTTGATCAGTAGGTTCTGGCGTGTTTCCCAGTCTCGAGCGTCGCGCTTCAGCGCGAAAGTACGAGACGCTACATAGTCCGATCCCGCGTACAGTCGCACCCGCCATTTGCCGCTCGGGAGCTTCTCAATCACCGTCGACCGAACCGACGCACCGGTTCTACCGTCTGCTCAGCAAGCCACTTATCGATCGCCGACTTTCGGTACCGCACGATCTGACCGGTCAGCCTGACCCACTCAGGACCCCGACCTCGGAGACGCCAGTCCTTCATCGTTGCGGCTGCTACCCCCAGGTAGCCGCTCGCCTCAGACGTGTTCCACAGTGGGTCTGCGGCGCTCGCAGTCGAGCTACTCATGATCTTCCTTTCATGTCCGCGCAGTCCGTATCGAAATGACCGCTCGATGTATCCGCCGACAGATGTCGCGACACGAATCGGTCCCGACGCCGCCGCTGCCCCTCAAGAAACTCCCCCAGTTCGTCCTGCGCGCGAGCCGCATCACCGTGAACCGACTCAGTCAGGAGCTCCCATTCGCGGTAGAGAGGCTCCAGCACGAGATCGGTGTGGACGCGCGGGGAAAGGATGTCGGCTTTCGCGACTTCCACCACGAGCGACCTCGTGCCTGGGAGACCGCCAACCATGCCCGGCATGTGGAACTGGCGAATGATTGCCTCGGCGCTCAGCATCGTTGCGTTCGGGTCGATCTCCATCGAAGCCTTGACCAGGCCGCTGAGCATCCGCTTATGGTGACCTTCATCACCGGCCATGAGCCCGCACAATCGCCGAAGCGACGGGTCCCGAGCGAGTCTCGCCGTCCGCGAGTGGGACAGCTGCGTGGCCGCTTCCTGCACAGTCTGATAAACCCACAGACTCACAACGCCCGGTGGCATACCGACCGCGTCGATGTCAGTCGACTGGAATCCAAAGTCCTCAGCCTTGACACCAGCTGACACGGCGGCCATCCGTGTCTGTTCGAGCCACACCGGATCGACGAGCCTGGACACCGACAGATAGGACCGCAGCGCGAAAGAATGCCGCTGTTCCTCTGCTGCCCATCGGTTGACCCACGTCCGATGTACATCATCGTGAGAGGCCCAACGATCGGCGGTGATGCCGAAAGAGACGATGTTGTCCTCAGCCAGTGTGTTCAACATCAGCGACGACACGACCGCAGATTCCTCGGTCGTGTAGTCGACGTCAGGCTCATCGTCGGTGAAGTCTCGACCGCGGCCCCATGGCACGACCAGAGCAGGTGTCCAGGACACGGAACGCTCATAGTGAATGTTCAGGAGGTCCTCGAGGACCGGTGAAATCTCGTCGAGAAGCCCAGACTGGGAGATCATGACACCAACCCCATCTGTGACGCTGGAGCAGTCAACACCAGCCTGTCCCAATCCCGAAAGACGCTGCCTGACAACGACATCAACGGAGTAAGGAGTACCGCTACTGCTGCCCCTCGCCAGGCACACCAGGGAGGACGCACCGACACCGCAAGAGGCAACTGCGCCTGTTCACCCAAGGCATACGCGTTCGAACATGCTCGATCCCAGAACATCGATCGATCCCCATCCATCGCCTCCAGTTGGTTTCCGTCTAGGGACGCCACTGCTAGTACAAGCTCCGCAGCTTCCCGCCAAGAAGTGCCGGCCAAAGCTTCCACGTCATCGATCGTCGGTTCCACCGTCCGCAACACTGCCGCCAACTCATCTGATGTGCGCTTCTGATCGTGTCGCCATTCGGTTCCAAACCCATTGCGTCCCAACACCACACGGTTCGCGTAGTGATCGACGCCGATCGTCGAGGTCGAGCGAAGGGCTGCACTGACCCCAACTCCGTCGCGCTCGACCACGTCTGCAGCTGCACGCAGGTTTGATCGCAGGGCCGAAATCACCGCCTCATCGAAGTTCATCGCCGCTCACCATCCCTGCCAGTCGTTTGATCGGGAACGCCCGAACACGCTCGACGTACTGCGTGTATGACGGGACGAAGTGCGCACGGAACGCTCGATGACCTTCTGGGCCGGGAATCCGTACGTATCCGCAGCCCGGTTCGAGGCTCATCGCGCGTTTCGCTTCGTCCTGGTCGAGCGAGGGGAACATCATTCGAAGTTCCTCGGAGTTCGAGACGCGGAAGCCCAGCCGGGTCGGGTGCTGCGATCGCGCGTAGCCGCCCAGGACATCGGCGTCAGGTCTCTGTGCCAACGAACAGACCACGATGCCGCATTTCGCAGCCTCCGACACGATTCGCTCGAACAGGAGCTTGAACTTCGGCTCCAGGCGTTCCGCGGGCTTGGATGCCCGCGCCTTGTCGACACCAGCGAGAGTGCGAATCGACCCCGGAAGCTCTTCGAGGACGACCACGAGAAGTGGCTCCGCGGGGCAGACTCTGGAGAACTTGTCCCAGCCTCGTTCACGAAGAAGTCCGAGCCGTCGATCCATCTCAGCAACGACGTCGGTGAGGACACCGACCATCCGATCAGGGTCACTCGTGCCCAGTTCGATCAGCCGCTCATGAGGGTGGCGGTCAAGGAACGGGGACAGCAGCAACGAGGTCGGATCAACTCCAACGACCCGAACATCAGGGCGCCCCGCCAACGCACCCAGCAGAACATAGGTCGCAACCGACTTGCCCGATCGTGTCTCACCGCAGATCAGAACATGTCCGCCCGTGAGCAGATCGAGGTTGATCGGAGCGCCGAACTCGTCAACGCCCACATTCACGACGATGGAATCCGCGCTAATCATCGCGGTCGCTCCCATCATCCGTGCCCGTCTCAGGGGTCGGCGACGGTTCGTCCCACCACGGTGCCGCGTCCGCCGCTGGATCCACATGCGCTGCCTGGACATCATCGGCACGTGGCTCGTCTGGCTTAGCCCAGTCCACGTCGCTCGTCTCACCGAACGGGTCCACAGCGAAGAGCAAAAGCTTTACGCGCCCAGGCCCTGCGGGGCCGACCTTCCCTCTGGTCGCTCCGAACGCGTCGACGATCGCTGAACGCTTCGATGCAAAATCGTCAACCGTCAGACCTGGAGGCAAAACGAACGTCAGGTCCCGTCGTCGCCCCGAATCGGCGAACCGATACTGCGCCAGGTGAGGAATCTGCCCACCCGGTGTCGTCAGCCCGAGCCCCTGCGCCATCGACGGCACACCCCATGGAGTACCGGTCCACGAACGAGCCTGTACCCGTCGTAGCCGCCAGCGCCGCAGCGCGAGCCGGACCGGTGGCACCCACAGCAGGACACCAAGCATCAAGACCCACATCAGCACAAGCAATGCGGGGGCATCGAACCACAGCAGCAGCACGACGCCGAATCCCCATGCCGTCCAACCGATCCGGTCGCCCAAGACTGTTGCGAGCCGCTGGAGTCGGTAGCGTGGTTCCCGCTCGCGGCGAGGACGCCGGCCACTCTTCGCCAAGGCCCCGATCAGGGCCAGATCACGTGTATTCACTTCCGAAATCCCTCCACGTACATCGGGCTCGCCATGGAAACAAGCGGAGTCCCGAGATGAATTGCGTTTAGAGCCTGCTGCTGGCACCAGTTGGAGCCGAGGATCGGCGCGTCAGTCGGACCCCACAGGACCCACCACGAACCGGCCTCGGCCTCAGTGCCGAACACCCGCACCAACCACGCCCGCTGATCCCGATCCGGATCGGACGGGCACGACACGACGTTGATCAGTACGCACCGTCGACCGTCACTCCAGTCACCGGCCCCGAACGGGCAAGGCTGGAATCCGCGCACCGCAGGCACCGCAACGACGGACCTAGCCACCGGCACCGGACCGTCCGTGCGGCCAACGGTCACCGCCAGGAAGCCCGCCAGTACGCCGATGCCAAACAAGGCAGCAACCGTCAGGGTCGCGACCGTCATCCGCGCAGGAAGCCGAAGCTCGCCCCAGCGCGGCAGGTGGAAGGCGAAACGATCGAAACGTTTCCGGGCGTTACCGAAACGTTTCTGATTGTTACCGACGCCATTCATAGCGACACCACCCGAAGCCGGCCGCGCGTGTATCCCGTCGTCACCGAACGAGCCGCACGACGTCGAAGATGCTCACCAGAGCTTGCCAAGCGATCGACGACCAGTTTCATCGAATTCAATTGCGCTGCAATGTCATCGACCGATTGGAGACGCTGAAGGTCAGCGCACACCCGCTCGAGTTCCGCGTTCGTCGAGTCCAATTCGGCGACGAGTCGGTCCCGTTCGAGGCCGACCTCATGGAGTTTTGTCCGGGCCTCCTCGTGTGAAATCTGTTCCGCCGCGAGAGCATTCCGGTAGTCCGACTCGATCCGAAGCAGATGTGCGTGAACTGAACGCTCGGTCGGGGCGTTCAGCACCGCAGCCAGGTTGGCACGAACCGCGGCCTTCACCGCGTCCCCGTCAACGATCGTCGACGAAGTCTCGACCTCAGCCACCACCCCCGCGAGATCGGAAAGGCCTGCAGATACAGATCGAGCATGGTCGCGGACGACGCGACGCGCCGCCCGACCGGCGGAATTCCGGCAAGCGTCCGAGCAGAAACGGGCATCGGTTCGGCGGCCAGCCATCGAGCCGGAGCACTGTTCGCACAGTCGATCCGATTCGATCCGATCCGGTTCAGGCGAATCGGATCGAAGCGGATCACCGGCGTTCACGACACGCCCCGCAGCGTCGCCGCGATTGACAGCAGCGCCAGCCGGTGGAAATCGAGCGCACCACGGGCCGCATCCAGGCGGAAACGCCGATCCGCCGGGCCTGATTTGAACGCCATCGATTCGATCCCCACGGCGTCGAACAGCCAATCACACGCCCGGTGCAATTCGGCAGCCGCCGCGTCGACCGCCGTCACAGCGTCGCCGACGTACCCGCCGCCGGTCACGGCATCGGTCCGATCGGAACGTTCAGCCACAAAAAACGCAACGGATGCGCCGCAACCCACGCGATCATGCCAAGGATGTTGTCCAGATTGTGCATTTTACGAGGCCTTCCGATTCGCGGTCGGTGCGGCCGCGAGCAGGTCGGCGACGTTGCCGACCGGGTCAAGCCGTTCGACGAACGCCGTCGCGATCAGCACACCGCGCGGGCCCCCGTCACCGAATCCCGGTCGACCGTCGGCGCGGAGCGTCAGCGTCACCCGACCCGACGCCCGGAACACGACGCCGGCCGGAACCGTTTCGAGCGGGGTCGAGGTGTCGATCGTGACGCCGTCGACGCCGACACCGTCCACCGACATCGACACCCCGTTCAGCCGCCAAATCGGTTCCCCACCCGGGGTTTTCAGGTCCCCGACACGTGTGCCGTTTTCGTACGCGGCGCGGATTTTGCCGCTGCCACCGGTGCCCACGATCACCACCGATTCGGGCGTGGTTGGCACAGAAAAACTGGTCATTTCGGCCATGACAAATAGTCCCCTTCCCATGGGGTTTAGATTTGAATTCTGCTGTCGCGCAATTGATTCCGCGCTCATCGCCATTCCGTGGCGGTACACCGACCGTAACCCCGCCCACACCGCCCCGCAACCACCAAAACGGCCCCTGACCTGCGAGGGGACAAGAATCCCGTCGAGTTCGACGGCTGTCCAGGCGTGTCCACCGTCGACACGCCGATGGACAGCGTTTATAACGACTTCATAACAGAAATTCTCGGGTGGGTTTCACATCCATGCCTGGTGGGTTCGAACCCATGGGTTCAGGCTGTCGCCGAGTACGAACCCATGGGTTCAGGCTGCCGGCGGACCGACGCATTGACGTACGCGCGACAATGGAATGACAGGAGGTGAAGCAGCCATGATCGAGAAAGTGCCCGAGTCCGGTGTTGTAAAGCCCGCCGGCGTCAGGCTGTACGGCCGTTCAGCTAAGGCACGACGCGCCAGTGCTCAACTGCTCGTTACAGCCGCCGAACGCCGAGGAGAAGCACCCCATCCGTGGTATGTCGCGGTGGCCGAAGGTCGAATCATCCCGTAGAGGTCCTCCCTCAGGACCGGTACAGCGCCGAAACACGCCGAAACGTTTCTAGTGTTTCGGCGCTCGACACAAGAGTGTTCTTCGAGGGGCTCAACCCACACGCGTCAACCGCTCCAGCAGTGAGATGCCTGAAATACAACTAGCACCGAGAGGGCAGACCCCAACGTTGGCCGATTTCACCCGAATCCACCTCGACGAGACCATCGACCCGTCCACCGCGACTGAATCATCAACCGGAATCACGTCGGCTTCAAAACTTCTAAGCATCGAGCAGGAAGCAGCGTTACGGGCGGCTGGATCGTTTGTTGACCAGATGCCGCCGATCGAACGGCGCGCTTCGACCCGCACGGCCCAACGCATCGCTGACCTGGTTGCTACAGTGCTCACCGCAGAAGAGGCCGCCAGACGCCTCGGCGTCACACCAGGTCACGTGCAGCAGAGACTCCGCGCCCGAACGCTATTTGCAATGCACGTCGGTTCAGCGCTCCGCCTCCCGGCGTTCCAGTTCACAGAAAGCGATGAACTTCCTGGCTGGGATCGCATCGCGCCGACAATCCCTGAGAGCGCACATCCAGTATCGGTCGCAGGATTCATGAACGCTGTGCACCCTGATCTGACCGTAGCGGGAGAACCCGTCTCCCCGAGAGATTGGCTGATCGGCGGCGGCAGTCCCGACCACGTAGCGCGCATGATCCACGCCGTCTTCGTCGTCCGCAACCAATAACGACATCCTGCGGCACAACAATTCGAAACGGCTGTGAAGTATGGATGACCCTGATTACGAAAACAAGTATGACGATCAGCAATTGACCGCCAACCTCCGAACTCTGTTCGGCGCGAAACTCTTGGCATACGTCGTCGGAGCCAAGTCAACTCGGACAGCTCAGTCCTGGATCGATGGCACTGCAACACTCGACAGCGCGACACGTCACCGGCTCGAACTTGCCTACCAGATCGTAGTCTTGGCCTCCCGGCGTGACTCCATTCAAACCGTCCAGGCCTGGTTCCAGGGAATGAATCCGATGCTGGGCGACCGCTCGCCTGCTCGTGTTCTCCGAGAATGCGAATTGGGCAGTGTCGACGCTAACCAGCTCATCGCAGCGGCAAATGAGTTCGGCAGCTCTGGATGAGCTCCGGGCATCCGCTCGCACCACATCTCTCGAGTGTGCCGGCGACCAATCGATACCGCGGTCGTCCATCCAGGATGAGATTCCTTCTGCTCCGCCAGTTTCCGCGGCCTCTAGTGCGTCAGCGAGCCATACCGGGCGGGTCACCATCTGGCGATACCACGACGACGCTGCGATAGTCCCGAGCACTTCACCGCCGATCTCATCAGATGCGATGTCGGCGTCGTCGCGCTCTATCCCTCGTGCATCGAGGATTTTGTTCCACAGTTCGTGACGGGTGGTTTCGGGGTTCTTGATTCGTCGCGACCAGATGAGTTGTCGACGCCCTTTCGACGCAGTCTCATATTCCCACCACAAGCGCCAGGCCTTCGGCGGTTGAACGGGTACTACCTCAGCAGTGTCCAAGTCAACCAATAGCCAGAGGCCCGAGTTTTCCTCATCCTGGAAAATGTCCCACCGGCGAGGGGTCCGCACGAACCACCCCGCCACCGACTCATCAAGCATTGCCTCATACAGCATCCGGAACGGTGGCTGACCGCCACCACGACCCGACTTCCTCGTCTGCCCAGCCGTCACCTCATCCGCAGCGTCGTACTCATACGCAGCGTCATAAGTCGCCTTCGTCAAATACCCGCCTAGAAATTCCGCGCCAGCATCATCAATCCTACGTACATCCACGCCCGCCGATCCACACTCAAATCCCTTGCGCGCCAGCCCATTCTTCCAACGAATCATGCACCGTGACGCGAACGCCAGGCCCGCAAGCCAGTCGCGATACCGATCTTCCGAATCTTGGGAACACTCGAGGCCTGGAAGCATCCACCGCAGTCGGTCCTGCCAGTCATCGGCAATCACGCCGGACCACGACGTCGCTTCAGTGAATACCAGGCAGTGGATGTGCACGTGCCATCCCGCCGGACCACCACCAGTGACCTCAACCGTTCGTGTCAAGCCCGCCACCCGGAAGATGTCGGCGTCACCAATACGGGCTGGGCGGAGCTTTCCACGTTCAACACGTGAGCGCTTCCCCGTCCACGCCACAACGCCAAACAGGGAACGCCAACCGCTCGACAAGCTATTCCACAAATCCGCCAGAGCGTCATGTTCCGAGTGCCTCAACGTCAGTGTCAACAGGTACACCGATCCACCAGACTCAACACAGGTGCGAATGGCTTCACCCATCGCAGCTGCACGCTCCGCAGCGATCACGGCCGAGCATCGAGGACATGCCCAGACCGACCCACAGGTGGCTAGTCCACCGTATCCAGCGACCGGCCGCACTCCAGGGGATAGTTTCACCGCGACTTCGCGCGCCATGCCCTCCATCCCAAGACCAGGTTGGTCGGCGGCAATCAAACGTCCACACGATCGGACAGCCTTAAGTGAAGACGACTCCCAGAGCGCAGCGCGCGCACCGAATCTGATCCGTCGACGCTCCACAAAGTCGAGTTCCACATATGTCACACGCTCGTTCTCGGGGTCCGACACGTTCACAGTCCGCACCCCGCAACGCTCTGACCTCGTGCGGCTGCATTAATTCTGAGTAGTACCAAGGGGCCGCCTCGCCGGCCCGAGCCGCAGGCTTGCGCAGGGACCGTCATCGGACGCTGCGCGCGGGCTCCGCCCGTGCTCGCGCCTCTGCCGGTCCCCTGCAGCCGCGCCAGCGCCGTGCGTTCCCGCGTGGTCACGACCGCGTAATGGCTGCCGCGAATCCGAGTCGCTAGCGCGACCCGAATCCTTGCCCTCAAACACACGTGCCCAAGTTCTCGATGCAGGAACAGACACTGCACCGCGGCATCAGCTAGCCTGTCAGTGACGGCCCGGGTCCGAATGGCTTCGAAGTCTGGCCGTCCGCGACCCCGGCCCGCTCGTGCGGGACCGGGGTCATTCAGTTCACTGACGAACTGCCAAGTTGTACGCTGGTTCGTAGACATATCAGTCTCCCTCTGACCGCTCGCGCCCTGCACGGCTCGGGCGGTCATCTTTCTGGGAGGCAAGGGTCACTCCGTGTCGGTGATGTGTCGGCACACTCGCCGTTCCTCACCGACGCGACCCGTCTCTGACAGACTGTCTCAGCTGGTCAGAGTGTATTTCGATTCCATGGCCTGCAGCCCATCATTCACTCGTAATGAATAGGTCGGGGGTTCGATTCCCCCAGGCGGCTCCGTGTGATGAGTCGCGACATCGTTTACACACGATGTCGCGACTCATTGCTTTTCCGGGGGTTCGCGGGTTGTCGGTGCCACCCGATGGTCACTGGTCCGGCGTCTTCGCCTTCGGCGGTCAGTTGTCGGCGCAGTGCGATGATTCGGTCGGTGATCACTGCCGGGGTCGTTCCGGGGCGATGACGGGGAGCTCGTGAGCCCGGCGCGCCAGCCCTGCGGGTCCTTCGCGAGTCGTTTGTCTTCGGTTGTCATGCCCGATCGTGGCATCGGCTCACCGCGTCGAGGTCACTGCCACCGAGGTCGCAGTCTCACACGCCAGGCGGCTCCGCGAAACTCTCCGGCCATGTGCAGATCCGTGCCACGAACCGTCGTCGATGACGCCGAATCCGCCTTCGGTGGCTATATTTCAGGCGAACTCCCCGTTCCGGACCCGACAGGACGTGCCCCGAATGCTCCGAAATCTCCGAACTCTCGTACTAACCGCCGCGGTCGCGCTGACGGCCGTCGCCGGTGTGACCGTCGCGACTCCCGGCGAGGCCGCCGCCGCCGACCGCTACCAGGGTCCGACCCTGAAATCGGAGCAGGGCTCGTTCAATGGCAAGAACGTGCGGCTGACACTGACCAATCCGAACCCTGCCACCGTGCTGGGGAGTTCCTGCACCTCAGCGCTGCTCGACGGCACTCAGGCACTGCAGGCCTTCGTCGCTTTTAACGCCGGCGACTACGGGACGATCGTCAAGATCATGCTGAACTCCGGACTGCGGTTCGGTCCCGCCGCGAGCAACAACCTGATCAGTCCCGGACCCAACAGCAACTCCACGGACGTCAAGGTCGGCGACGGCGTCTACCTGTTCCTCGGAACGTGCGGCGGTTTGGGCACCCTGCTCGACCCGACTGATGTCGGCGTCACCGTGCGTCCGGTGATCGTCCCGAGCGGCATCGGCAGCATCGGCTCGGTCCTGGACTTCGGCAGCCTGGCGATGCAGTCCGGCGTCGGCAGCTCCGATTTCGCGAGCATCCTCAGCCTGCTCTCGGCCAGCTGACGCGGGCGGAATACCCGGCGGCCGGCCGACGTTCCATTCGCAGTCACACCGCAGATGAGATTGTGAAGCCATGAACGCTCCGACCGCCGACCGCATGCCCGCACTGTTCCTCAGCCACGGCGCTCCTCCCCTGGTGGACGACGAACGGTGGGTCGGCCAGTTGGAACGACTCGCCGCCGACCTTCCGCGACCGCGGCAGATCCTGGTGGTCTCCGCTCATTGGGAGGCCGCACCGCTGACCATCGGAGCCACGGACTCGAGAGTCCCCCTCACCTACGACTTCTGGGGATTCCCGGACCGCTACTACCGAACGACGTACCCATCGCCCGGCGCACCCGATCTCGCTGATCGGGTCGCCGGGCTGATGCCGTCGGGCGAGCAGGTGCATCGCGACGCCGAGCGGCGGCTCGACCACGGCGCATACGTGCCGCTCACGATCATGTACCCGGACGCCGACATCCCGGTGCTGCAGATGTCGATGCCGACCCTCGATCCCGCGCGCCTCATGCGTCTCGGCGAGCGGCTCACCGAACTGCGCGACGAGGGCGTGCTCATCATCGGATCCGGTTTCACCACTCACGGCTTGCCCTTCCTCGACGATCCGTCGCCCGGCGCGACGCCCCCGCAGTGGTCGGTCGACTTCGATGAATGGACACGCGAACGCTTCGCCGCCGGCGACGTCGACGGTCTCCTCGACTTCGCGCACCGCGCACCCGGTATGCCGTACGCGCACCCGCGAACCGAGCACTTCGCGCCGCTGTTCGTCACCCTCGGCGCCGCCACCCGGGCCGACGCCGTACCCGAGCAGCCGATCGACGGCTTCTGGATGGGACTGGCCAAGCGCAGCATCGTCACCGCGTGACCCGCGCCCTCTGCCTGCCGGTACCGGACGTTGAGCGGGCAGTCGCACAGGCTCGTTGAGCGAGCAGCCACCACCCAGGCTCGTTGAGCGAGCAGTCACCACCCAGGCTTGTTAAGCGAGCGAAGCGAGTCGAAACTCCCGCTGGCTGTGTTTCGACTCGCTCCGCTCGCTCAACCGGCCTGAGAACTAAAGCGGCCTAAGAACCACACGCTCACCCAACTGGCCTAAGAACCAGACGCTCGCTCAACGCGACAGCCGGCGTGCCGCTCGCATCCCCGACAGTGCGAGCGGCACACCGGCCGTCACGCCGACGGTCGTGTGCCGACCGTCAGTCTCTCCGACGCCTCCTCGACGTCACGCCCCGACGCGCTAACCCCTCTCATAGCGCGCCGTGGGCGTAAGCCCCGACAGGCCGGCCGCTGCTCCCCGGCGGCTGACCCTCGTCCCTCTCCCCTGCGCACCTATAGTTGAGGCAGGTTCCGCACCGTCCGAGGAGACTCATATGCCCGACTTCATCGACAAGATCAAAGAGAAGGCCGAAGCTGTCTCCGCGGCGATCGACAATGAGCTGACAGTGCTGGAGGGTGCCGGCGGCGACGATCCGCTCGCCGAGCACGACGAGGCGGAAGCCGCCGACGGCGACGACTGATCGCTAGGCGTCCCCCGCCGTAGCGAACCGTCGCGACACGTACCACCCGGCCGCGGCCGGGATGCACATGATGCCCGCGAAGATCGCAGTCCCCGTCAGCGGACGAGTGAACACCTCGCCGCCGGCGTAGCCGACCGTCCCGTGGTACAGGACGGAGACCGCGTAATAGAGGACTGTGGCCAGCACGAGCCTGGACACGATGGCCCAGTTCCGGCCGATCCGGTCCTCCAAGTTCTCCCAAGTGAGCATGCAACCATTTCACGCGCCCGCGCGTGACGGATGAAATCGCCGGATCCGAGAATCGGGATAACCTGCTGGTCAAAGGACTGAAGAATTTCTCCGGTCCGGAGAAACCGGCTCCGGTGGAGCCCGCCTTCGGGCGTTCAGCGGCGTGCCAGCTGCCTGCCGATCCGCACCACCATGGCGTCGACGGCGAACTTGGGCTTCACATTCGTCTCGAGTGCCTCACGGCACTCCAGCACCGCCTCAAGGCACCGCAGAAGCTGTTCGGGAGACGCGTGCCGCGCCATCGGGACGGTCAGGTCCTGAGCCTTGTCCGGGTGCATCAGTGTCACCTGTGCTCCCATCGACAGCGAGAGCCCGTCGCGGAACAGAGCCGCGAGGTCGACGAGCGCGCGGTCGAGCACGTCTCGCATCGTCCGGGTGCGGCGCGATTTCTGCCGCTTCTCGAGTTCCTTCACCGCACCGGCCGTTCCGCGGGGCGGCCGTGCGGTGCCCTTGCCGGTTCCGCCGGCACCGAGGGCGGTCATCAGTTCCTCGGTCTCGGCGGCGTCGCGCTCGGCACTGATCTGGTTCGCTGCCTCGGTCGCCGTCTTGACGAGCGTCTCGGCCGCCGCGAACGCGGTGGAATCGCGGGTGGCTGCCCGAGCCAGGCCGAGCGCTTGGTCGCGCTGTGCGCGTGCCGACCCATCGACGGCGAGGCGGCGGGCCCGGCCGACGTGCCCGCCCGACACCGATGCCGCCCAGGACGCGCGGTCGGCGTCGATCCCGTCACGGTCCACCAGGACGCGGGCGATGTCGGCGGCCGCGGGCGCGGTCAGTCCCACATGCCGGCACCGCGACCGGAGCGTGATCGCGATGTCCTCCGGCGCCACCGAGGGCGCGCAGAGCAGGAAGATGGTGCGGTCCGGCGGCTCCTCGACGGCTTTCAGCAGCGCGTTGGCGCCCTGTTCGGTGAGCCGATCGGCGTCCTCGACCACCACGATCTGCCAGCGACCGGTGGTCGGGCGGCGGGCCGCGAGTTGGACGATGTCGCGGATCTGCGCCACCGAGATGGTGAGCCCCTCGGGAACGATGTGCCGGACGTCGCCGTGAGTCCCGGCCAGCACGGTGGTGCACGCACGGCATTCACCGCAGCCCACCTCGTCGGCCGCCTGACACTGCAGCGCGGCCGCGAAGCAGGTCGCGGCCACCGACCTGCCGCTGCCGGGAGGACCGGTGAACAGCCAGGCGTGGGTCATCGACTCGCGCGGACCCGCCTCGGACTCGGATCCCGGGCCCTCGTCGAACATCGACACCGCCCCGGCGTCCGCTTCGTCGAGTCGAGCGGCCACCGACCGCGCCGACGTCGCGGCCGCCAGAAGCTCTTCGATCAGCGCTTGCTGCCCGATCATCCGGTCAAAGACATTTGTCACATCAGCCAGCCTAAAGGCCAGTTCAGACAACACGCATCCCGCACGCTGTTTAACAATTGCAAGCATGCCGCTACCTTGGATGACATGGTAAGACGACGGTCGTGGTTGTCCAGAGCAGCGCACACCCTGCGCTGGCTGGCACACACACCGTGGCCGGTCCTCGCACTCGATATGCTTCGCGCGAACCTGATCGGCGCTCTGTTCACATTCGCCTTCCTGCGTTTCGGCATGCCGCGCGTCGACTCGATCTCGATCAGCGAGTTCAACGCCCAGAATCAGGTGGCCTTCGGGCTGTACCTGTTCATCGCCATCATCGTCGGTGCGTATCTCTCCATCCAGCTGAGCATGCCGGTGCTGATCTGGCACCGTCGGCGGACCAGACTCGACGACGACGCCGCACGCAAACGGGCGCTGAACCTCCCGACTCTGCTGACCGCGGTGAACCTCGGCCTGTGGGGCATCGGCGGAGTGATCCTCGCGGTCATCAACCTGCGCACGTCGATGAAGGACTTCGTCGTCGTGATCATCGCCAGCCTGATCGGCGCCCTCGTCACGGGCGTGCTGAGCTTCATGCAGGCGGAGAAGGTACTGCGGCCGATCACCGTGGCCGCGATGGCCAACGACCCGGACAACTCCAACGCACCCGGCATCGCCACTCGGATCACCGTGTTCTGGGTGGTGTCGGTAGCCGTGCCGATGACGATCATCGCCGCGCTCATCATCCTGCAGCGCACGGCGGTCATCGACACCGACGCCGTCGGCCTGCAGCGGCCCATCCTGTGGATGGCCGCGGCCGCCCTGGTGTTCGGGCTGCTCGCGATCACCCGCCTCGTCCGGTCCATCACCGATCCGGTGAAACAGCTGCGCGTCGCGCTGAATCAGGTCCGCGCCGGCAACCTCAACGTCGCGGTGAAGATCTACGACGGCAACGACCTCGGTCTGCTGCAGGCGGGCTTCAACGAGATGGTCTCCGACCTCCGCGAACGCCAGCAGCTGCGCAACCTGTTCGGACGCTATGTCGGCGAGGACGTCGCCCGTCGGGCGATCGAGACGGGCACCGAACTCGGCGGCGAGGAGCGTTACGTCGGCGTGCTGTTCGTCGACATAGTCGGGTCGACGCGTTTGGCGGTGAACCGGCCGCCGCGCGAGGTGGTGGAACTGCTCAACGAATTCTTCAAGGTGGTCGTCGACGTGGTCGGCAGGCACGGCGGATTCGTCAACAAGTTCCAGGGCGACGCCGCGCTGGCGATCTTCGGCGCGCCCCTCGAGCAGGACGATTTCGCCGGTTCGGCGCTGGCCGCCGCACGCGACCTGCGCGTCGAGCTCGCGCGACGGCTCGGCGACGTGGACATGGGTATCGGCGTCTCCGCGGGCAAGGCGGTGGCCGGCCACATCGGCGCGGAGCAGCGGCTCGAGTACACGGTGATCGGCGATCCGGTCAACGAGGCGGCACGCCTCACCGAACTGGCGAAGGACGAGCCGACCCGCGTGCTCGGCTCCGCCCGCGCCGTCTTCCTCGCCGGCGAGGGCGAGGCCGAGCACTGGCGGATCGGCGAGGGCGTCGAATTGCGCGGCCGCGGCATCGAGACCCTCCTCGCCCGCCCCGACATCGACGTCGCCGAGCCGACGTCCACGCTGGAGTAGTTCCGGGGCGGGCCCGAGGTCACCCGGGGTGGCAGTCCTTGGTCACGTGGTCTCCGGTCCTGTTCGGCACTGTCGGCGATGGGACTCGACGCGCGAGGATGGGTCGATGAGCTACACCCTCGACCGACCCGTGATCGTCGGAGTGGACGGGTCCCGGCGCGCGCTCGGAGCCGCCCGATGGGCTACGGAGTGGTGTGCCCGCACGCGGTCTCCGATCCGGCTCGTGTACGCCGTTCCGGACGATGTGTGGTTCGCCGCCCACGATCCGTTCGCGATGTGCGTCGACCCAGCGCTCCGCCGAGAGGCGAACACAGCCGGGACCAAGGTGCTCACCGAAGCCCTGGCCGCTGCCCGCGAGGTCGCACCGGACCTGGACATCGCCACCCAGGTCTACAGCGGCACCCTCGCCGACCACGTCGCCGAGTACTCCTCCGGGGCGTCGATGGTGGTCATCGGATCGACGCGGTCCGGTCCCATTCGCGACGTCCTGCTCGGCAGCCAGGTGATGGGGGTCATCCGATCGTCGTCGTGTCCGGTCCTCGCATGGCGCGAGGACGATCCCGCCGACAGTGATCGCGACGGACTGGTGGTCGGATACGACAGTTCACCTCACGCCGACCGCGCGCTGACCGTGGCTCTGCATCAGGCTCGGGCTCTCGGTGAAGAGCTCACCGTCGCCTATTACTTCCCGGCCGCCGCCATGATCGGCGCCGGATACGCGCTCAACCTCGTCAACTGGAGCCTGGTGGAGCAGGACGGGATCGCACGGCTGCGGCGTCGGATCGCTCCCGCGTGCGAGCAGTTCCCGGAGGTGGACGTCGACATCGTGTATGGCGACTCGTCCGCGGCACGAGGGTTGGTCGGCGCATCGTCGTCCGCCCGGCTCCTGATCGTCGGCTCACGCGGGATGGGGTCGGTGGCGGGCACGTTCATGGGATCGGTGAGCCAGAACCTGGTGCATCACGCGCGGTGCCCGGTGCTCGTCGTCCCGTAGGCGTCACGGCTCCGGTTCGACGGCCGGATGCAGCACCGCAGCCCCCGCGAACCGGCCGGCCTTCAGGTCACGCAACGCGTGCAGCGCCTCGTCGAGCCGGTACGGCCTCGTCGTCACCTGCAGGCGGTGGTCGTCGGCGAACTGGAGGAAGGCGACGGCGTCGTCGCGAGTGTTGGCCTCCACACTCCGGATCTCCTTCTCGTGAAAGAGATGCCTGCGGTAGTCCAGCGGCGGGGTCGCACTCATATGGATCCCGGCGAGGCACAGGATTCCGCCGCGGTCGAGCGCCTCGAGTGCCGTGGGGATCAGTTCGCCGACCGGCGCGAAGATGATAGCCGCATCGAGCGGTTCGGTCGGGCTGTCGTAGGCGCCGCCGACGGACACGGCTCCCAGATCGGCGGCCAGTCGACGCGCGTGGGGAGCCTGAGTGAGAACGTGAACGCGGGCACCCTGATGAATCGCGACTTGCGCGACGAGATGTGCGCTGCCGCCGAACCCGTACAGACCGAGTCGCCCGCCGGGCGGGAGTTCGGCGCGGCGCAGGGCACGGAAGCCGATGATCCCGGCGCACAGCAGGGGCGCCAGCTCGTCGACGCTGTAGCCCGTCGGCAGGCGCAGCGCGTAGGCGGCGGGCACCACCGCGAACTCGGCGTATCCGCCGTCGGCGTCCCATCCGGTGTAGGTGGAGTCGGGGCACAGGTTCTCTGCTCCGCGCCGGCAGTACACGCACCGACCGCAAGTGCTGTGCAGCCACGGGACCCCGACTCGATCGTTCACCCGGAACTCGGTGGTCGTGCCCGGCGCGATCTCCACCACGGTGCCGACGACCTCGTGACCGGGCACGACATGCGGTCGGTGCACCGGTAGATCGCCCTCCACCACGTGGAGGTCGGTGCGGCACACGCCGCACGCGTCGACGCGGATCAGCAGCTCGCCCGGTGAGGGCGTCGGGACCGGTTCCCGCGTCCATTCGATCGGCGACGTCGTCGACACCGGGCCGGTGTCGGTCACGCGCCAGACCCGCATCGTCGCAGGTCGGGCAGCGCGGTCGGGGGCACTGTGATCCGGAGGCGTCGATCGGGAGTCCACCAGTCCAGTGTCCCCCGGCCGACCGGTCCCGGCCAAGGGTCGCAATGCCTCGATCGGCCGGCCCCGGCAGCCTCGGGCCCCGCTCAGTCCTCGGTCTTCGGCGCAGTCTTCTTGGCGGCCGTCTTCTTCGTAGCCGTCTTCTTCGCTGTGGTCTTCTTCGCTGTGGTCTTCTTCGCCGCAGCCGTCTTCTTCGCAGCCGTCTTCTTCGCTGTGGTCTTCTTGGCCGTGGTCTTCTTGGCGGTCTTCTTCGCCGTCTTCTTGGCCGGACCGCGGGCACGGCGGTCAGCGAGCAGTTCCATCGCCCGCTCGGGTGTGATGGTCGCCACCTCGTCGCCCTTGCGGAGGCTGGCGTTGGTCTCGCCGTCGGTGACGTACGGACCGAATCGGCCGTCCTTGATCACCATCGGCTTCTCGCTGACCGAGTCGTTGCCGAGTTCGCGCAACGGCGGCGCTGCGGCCGCACGACCACGGCGCTTCGGCTCGGAGTACATCTTCAGCGCCTCGTCGAGCGTGACCGTGAACAGCTGCTCCTCGCTGGTCAACGACCGCGAGTCGGTGCCCTTCTTGAGGTACGGACCGTACCGGCCGTTCTGGGCGGTGATCTCCTCTTTGCTCTCCGGGTCCACACCCACCACGCGCGGCAACGACAGGAGCTTCAGGGCGTCGTCGAGCGTGATCGTCGAGATGTCCATGCCCTTGAACAACGAGCCGGTGCGCGGCTTCGGTCCGGCCTTCTTGGCAGCCTTCTTCGCCGTCTTCTTCGCGGTCTTCTTGGCCGTCGTCGTGGTCGTCGCGGTCGCGACACCGCCCGATCCGCCGCTCGGCACGTCGTCGAGCGAGACCACCTCGTCCGCGCCGCCGCGCGGTGTCGGCCCGGCCGGAATGGTCGGGACGGGCGCCGACGTCCCCGGGTCCTCGTCCTCGTCGTCCTCGGACGGAAGGATCTCGGTGACGTAAGGGCCGAATCGGCCCTCCTTCGCGACGATCTGGTGTCCGGTGGCCGGGTCCACGCCCAGCACACGGCCCTCCTGCGGTGTCTCGAACAGCTTCTCCGCGACGTCGAGCGTCAGTTCGTCGGGCGTCATGTCCGACGGCAGGTTGGCGCGCTGCAGATCGGGCTCGGCGTCCGGTCCCGCGACGTTGCGTTCCAGATACGGGCCGTACCTGCCCACCCGCACGAACACCGGACGGCCCTGCGAATCATCGAACAGCTTGATCGAGTTCACCTCGCGGGCATCGATGCCTTCGAGGTTCACTCCGACCAGCTTCTTGAGTCCGCCGACGCGGGCCATCGCGCCCGCCGCGTCTCCGTCGTCGTCGTGCTGAGCCTCGTCCGCGCCGAAATAGAACTCGCTGAGCCAGCGGGTGCGGTCGGCGTTGCCCGACGCGATCTGGTCCAGGTCGTCCTCCAGCGACGCGGTGAAGTCGTAGTCGACGAGGCTGTTGAAGTAGCCCTCCAGCAGCCCCACCACGGCGAACGCGATCCATGACGGAACCAGCGCGCTGCCCTTCTTCACCACGTAGCCGCGGTCCTGGATGGTGCCGATGATCGACGCGTAGGTCGACGGCCGGCCGATGCCCAGCTCTTCGAGCACCTTGACCAGCGAGGCCTCGGTGTAGCGGGCCGGCGGGTTGGTGGAGTGTCCGTCGGCGGTGAGCGACGCGGCGGTGAGCGTCTGCCCTTCGCGGAGGTTCGGCAGCCGGTTCTCGGCGTCGTCGGCCTGGCCGCCGGCCAGCGCGTCCACAGTCTCGACGTAGGCCGACAGGAAGCCGGGGAACGTGATGGTGCGGCCGGACGAGGCGAAGGTGACCTGTTCACCGCTGGGGCTGGGACCGGCGGTCGCGTGCCCGGTCAGCCGCAGGCTCATGGTGGTACCGCGTGCGTCGGCCATCTGCGAGGCGACGGTGCGCTGCCAGATCAGCTCGTAGAGCCGGAACTCATCGGTGTCGAGCGCCGACGCCACCTGGCCGGGGGTGCGGAACGAGTCGCCCGCCGGGCGGATCGCCTCGTGCGCCTCCTGCGCGTTCTTGACCTTGCGCGTGTACTGACGCGGCGTCGGGTGGACGTAATCGTCGCCGTAGAGCTGACGGGCCTGCGACCTGGCGGCGTTGATGGCCGACTCCGACAGCGTGGTCGAGTCGGTACGCATGTAGGTGATGTAACCGTTCTCGTACAACCGCTGCGCGATCCTCATCGTGCGGTCGGACGAGAACCGCAGCTTGCGGCCCGCCTCCTGCTGCAGCGTCGAGGTCATGAACGGCGCGTAGGGACGGCGGGTGTACGGCTTCTCCTCCACCGACGTCACCGTGAGCGACGCGCCCTCCAGTGCGGTCGCGAGGGCTCTCGCGCGCGCCTGATCGAGCACCGTGACCCCGGTGGCCTTCTTGAGCTGGCCGTCGGCACCGAAGTCGCGCCCGGTGGCGACGCGGTCGTCGCCGATGTTCACCAGGCGGGAGGCGAAGGTCCGCGGCGACGAGGACTCGCCGGCGTCCACGGTGGCGGCGATGTCCCAGTAGTCGGCGGAGACGAACGCCATGCGCTCACGTTCGCGCTCGACGATGATCCGGGTGGCGACCGACTGCACTCGGCCCGCCGACAGCTTCGGCATGACCTTCTTCCACAGCACCGGCGACACCTCGTAGCCGTAGAGCCGGTCGAGGATGCGGCGGGTCTCCTGCGCGTCGACCATGTCGATGTCGAGCTCACGCGGATTCTCGGCGGCGGCGCGGATCGCCGACTCGGTGATCTCGTGGAACACCATGCGCTTCACCGGGATCTTCGGCTTGAGCGTCTCGAGCAGATGCCAGGCGATCGCCTCCCCCTCGCGGTCACCGTCCGTCGCGAGGTAGAGCTCGTCGACGTCCTTCATCAGCGACTTGAGTTCGGAGACAGTCGACTTCTTGTCGGCGGACACCACGTACAGCGGCTCGAAGTTGTCGTCGACGTTCACGCCGAGGCGAGCCCAGGGCTGGCCCTTGTACTTGGCGGGGACGTCGGCTGCACCGCGCGGCAGATCGCGGATGTGGCCGCGAGACGATTCGACGACGTAGTTCCCGCCCAAGTAGCCCGCGATCTTGCGGGCTTTGGTCGGCGACTCGACGATGACGAGACGCCGGACGGCTGAGGATGCGTTGTCGGAGGCGGCCACGGGTGCCCTTCAGTCAGAGAATTGCTGCTCGATGCCGTTGTACCTTATATAACGCGTCTTCTGCACGTCACCTCGGATTGTGGGGTCGGGACGTTGGTCCCGAATGACACACGTCGGGTAGTCCGAACGGACGACATCCGGTGGGGTCGCCGCACCTCACGGCCTATGGGGAAGGCCACACACCTTCCGGAGCCCCGTCCGGTGCGATGCCGACGGTCTCGAGCAACCGGGTGACCCGCTTGCGACTGGAGATCCGCAGCGCCGGGTGCGGCCCGCGCGTTCCGACGAGGGTCGGTGCGATGCCGACCCGCATGAGCGCGGTCGACAGCGGCGCGTGAGTGTCGGGGGCACTCGGGTCGAGGCCGAGCAGGTAATGAGCGCCGTCCGGGCGACCGGACGCGAGAGTCCACAGGCGCAGCGCGTGCGGGGTCGGCGTCCACCCCTCAGGAACCGCCTTCACGGCACCGGCAGACCATGCACGGTGCAGCGCGGTGATCCGCGGATTGGCCTCGGTCCGTGCGATCGGGCGGCCCTCCTCGGAGGTCACGATCTCCGCTTCGAGACCGGCGCCGCGGATCTCCGCGCAGATCTCCTCCGCGCGCCATTGCTCCCCGACCACCACGGAGACGCGTGCACCCCAACTCGTGTGCACCGACTGACCCTGTGCCGCAAGTAATCCGGCGAGGTCCGCGATGGCCGGGTCCTCGATCTCCGCAGAGAACAGCGACATCTGACTCACACGACCATGGTACGGCCCGAATGTGACAGTGAGGTCTCCGGCCGACGCGGGACGAAAAGACCGGACTCCCGGCCGCCGAAGCGGTCCGGGAGTCCGGTGAAGTCTTGTGTCGAACCCTGGCGGGCTCAGAGAAGACTAGAGGGCGTGAACGCCGGTGGCCTGCGGGCCCTTGGTGCCCTGACCGACCTCGAACTCCACGCGCTGGTCCTCTTCCAGGGTACGGAAGCCGTTGCCCTGAATCTCGGAGTAGTGCACGAAAACATCGGCGTTGCCGTCGTCAGGCGCGATGAAGCCGAAGCCCTTCTCCGCGTTGAACCACTTCACAGTTCCCTGTGCCATTTACTGCATTCCTTTACATTGCATTGCATCACCCATCGCAACGGAGCCGCGACGGGGGCCTGTTCCGACCGCCATACTTCAACAAGCCTCGCCGTAGGGCGATGAAACCAACTGCAGTACACCGGCCGCAACGAACTTCGATCAGATCGGAGCATGCGACCGCCTTAAGCTAATCACGTTCCTCACGCCAATGACACCCTCATTCGGCAGGTCGTTCGGCGACACGCCGGAGAAGGCGCCAAAGTCCCTGCGTACCATGGGTGCTTCGGGCAAGACGAATTGAGGGCAGTGAGGCGAGAACACGGCATGTCGCAGCGTGGTTACGGCAGCGAACTTCTCGGCCGCACCCTCGAGGGAACGCCGGAGGGCACCGCGGGACTCACGCACATGTCGGTGATCGATCCCCGCGGCGCGGAGTTCACCGATTGGCCCGACTGGGTGCACCCGGCGGTGCGCGAGGCGTTCGTCGAACGCGGAGTGCAGCGTCCCTGGCGTCACCAGTCCGAGGCCGCGAGCCTCGCCGCCGGCGGTCGCCACGTCTGTGTCTGCACCGGCACCGCATCGGGAAAGTCCCTCGCCTACCAGCTCCCGGTGCTCACCACCTTCGCCGACGACCCCGACTCGACGGCGCTCTACCTGTCCCCGACCAAGGCTCTCGGGACCGACCAGCTCCGGTCCGTGGCACAGTTGATCGCCGGCCGGCCGGAGTTCGCGCACCTGCAGCCGTGCGCTTACGACGGCGACACCGATTCGGAGCTGCGTCAGTGGGCGCGGCAGCATTCCCGCTGGATCTTCACCAATCCCGACATGCTGCAGATCGGCATCACCTCGACCCATCCCCGATGGCGGCCGTTCTTCGCGAAGCTCCGCTACATCGTCGTCGACGAATGCCACCACTACCGCGGCGTCTTCGGCTCGCACACCGCGCTGGTGCTGCAGCGGGCACTGCGGATCGCGCGGAAGTACGGCGCCGACCCCGTCGTGATCGGGGCCAGCGCGACCGTGTCGAACCCGGCGCAGGCCCTGTCTCGGCTGATCGGCGAGGACGTCGTCGCCGTCACCGAGGACGCCTCGCCCCACGGTGAACGGACCGTCGCCATGTGGGAGCCGGGTTTCCTCGAAGAGGTCACCGGGGAGAACGAGGCTCCGGTACGCCGCTCCGCAGGATCGGAGGCGGCACGACTGCTCGCCGACTTCGTCATCGAAGGCGCACGCACCCTGTGCTTCGTACGCAGCCGGCGCGGCGTCGAGGTGACCGCGGTGCGGGCCCGGCAGATCCTGGCCGAGACGGCACCGGAGTTGGTCGACCGCGTCGCCGCGTACCGCGCCGGATACCTCGCCGATGATCGGCGCCGGCTCGAACGGGCCATCTCCGAAGGCGAATTGCTCGGTGTCGCGACCACCAACGCCCTCGAACTCGGCGTCGACATCTCCGGGCTCGACGCCGTGGTGGTGGCAGGCTACCCCGGAACGGTCGCCTCCTTCTGGCAGCAGGCCGGACGCGCCGGTCGGCGGGGCGAGGGGTCGATCGTCGTGATGGTGGCCCGCGACGATCCGCTCGACACCTATCTGGTGCACCACCCCGAGGCGCTCCTGGAGCGCGCGGTGGAGGCCACCGTCACCGACCCAACCAACCCGTTCGTCCTCGGTCCGCACATGCTGTGCGCGGCGACCGAGTTCCCGCTCACCGAGGCCGAAGTCGCGGCCTTCTCCGCTGAGCAGGTGGTGGCCGACCTCGCCGCCGAGGGCAAGCTCAAACGACGCAAGGCCGGCTGGTACGCGGCACCCGGGCTCGACCCGCACGGCGACATCGATCTGCGCGGCGGCATCGGCGGACAGGTGCTGATCGTCGATGTCACGTCCTCCCGTCTGCTCGGCACCGTCGACACCGCCCGCGCCATGACTTCGGTGTACCCGGGAGCGGTGTACCTGCACCAGGGCGAGAGCTTCGTGGTCGACGAACTCGATCTCGACGACGGCCTCGCACTGAGTCACCCCGAGGAACCCGATTGGACGACGTCGGCTCGCGAGGTCAGCGACGTGTCGATCCTCGAAACCGTGGACCGCCGCGAGTTCGGTCCCCTCACCGTCGCTCTCGCATCGGTCGTCGTCACCAGTCAGGTGGTCGGTTTCCTCCGCAAGTCGCTCAGCGGCGAGATCCTCGACTCGGTTCCGCTCGACCTGCCGGAGCACCGACTCGAGACCCGCGCCGTGATGTACACGCTCACGCCCGAGGCGATGATCGACGCCGGCATCGCACTCGACAAGTTCCCCGGCGCACTGCATGCCGCCGAGCACGCGGCCATCGGAATGCTGGGGCTCGTCGCGACGTGCGACCGCTGGGACATCGGCGGACTCTCCACCGCGCTGCATCCGGGAACCGGCTTGCCGACCGTGTTCGTCTACGACGGTTCCCCCGGCGGGGCGGGCTTCGCCGATCGCGGGTACGAGGCGTTCACCGAGTGGGTCGCAGCCACCGAGGCCGCCGTCTCCTCATGCGGCTGCGACACCGGCTGCCCGTCGTGCGTGCAGTCCCCGAAGTGCGGCAACGGCAACGAACCGCTGGACAAGGAGCACGCGATCAAACTGCTCCGCCTGATCGGCCGTCTGCACACGTAGCTCCGGGCCGACCCGCGGCCCTACGGCGACTCGACCGGCCCCGCCCGCGCGACCGCACGCGCCTCACGAATACCGAAGCGACCCAACCGAACCCTGACCGCGACGGACAGCTGCACGTCGTCGCCGTCGACCACGCAACCGGTCATCCTCGGATCCCCCTCCTGCCTCGACATCAGCTGCCGCGCGGCCGCACACGCCTCCCCGTCTCCACTGACCCGCACCGCAGCGGCCGCCAGTGCGGACAGGTCCGCTGCCGACTGCGCCCGATGCCTCGCCACCACCGCTGCACCGGAATACAGCATCGCCACCAGCAGGAACCCCAACCCCGCGATCACCGCGGCTCCGGCGACGGTCGAGAATCCCTCGTCACCCTCCGTCCCCCGAACGCTCATCGCCGTGCCCCGGTCCGCCCGCCTCATCGCCGGTCGGCTCGCGAGCGGCCACCGCCTTCGCCGAGACTCTGACGAAAGGAAGCAGCGGGACGTCCGCCGACACCTCGACCACCACCCGGTCGTTCTCACCGGACACCGCGATTCCCGCACCGGCGGGCGCCACCTCCGCGCCCACGCTGCGGGCCGAGTCGTCCCCCGCGGCCGTCAGCCGCGCCACCTCGCGTGCCGCATCGGTGCACCGGATCTGCGCCGACACCGCGGCCACCGCTCCGAGGCCGATGAGCAGAAACGCCGCTATCGCCGCGAGTGCATACGCCGCCTCCACGGTCACCATCCCGGACTCGTCGCGGGCGCACCGCCGGATCAGCGCGACCGTCCGGCCACGCACGGCTCACCCCGCCGACGTGCTCAGTGCCTTGCCGATGATTCCGGTCAGCGCCGAGAGCACCGAATCGCCGGTGACCACCGTGTACAGAAGCGCCCCGAACGCCGCCGCCGCGATCGTGCCGATCGCGTACTCCGCCGTCGACATGCCCTCCTCTTCGGCCGCGAGCCGGATCGTTAACTCCCGAATCTCCGTCCAGCGTTGCCGCGCGGTCCCCGGAATCGTCATGACGTCTCCCTTTCGTCGATGAAACCCTGCATCACTTTGACGCGCGAAAGTCCGGACCGGTTCCGACGGCGGCGGTAGGGCGTGTCGGCTAAGAACTGCGCGCAGGCCGACGTCGGCCGGTCACGCCCCGCACACCACCGACTGGCCGAATCTCGTCGAGCACCAGTCGGCGAACCCGGGCATGTGGAGCACCGTGACACCGTCCTCCGCCGACGGCGCCAGGACCGCGGTCCACGACGTGCCGGGCTGGTTTCCGAGCGGTTCGCCCGTGTGCCAGGTCATGGTGTCCAGCGTGACGACGATGCCGTTGCCGTGCGCTCCCCACGTGGCGGTCCACTTCTCCACATTCGCGGCGCCGGAGGCCAGGGTGACCAATGCGGTCCCATCCGGCTGCAGCGTCATCTGCCGTCCGTGCCCGGTCCACTCCCCATAATAGCTAGACAGATCCGACCTGGGAGAGGTCTCCGTGGCCGCCTCGGTCGTCTCCGTCGACTCAGTGGGCATGACCGTCACCGTGGGCGACCCACTGTCGGTCACGGGCGCGACCGACTTCGTGACCGTGACGACCGTCGACGAGGCGCTCTGCCGCACGGCGCGGTCGCCGTTGTCGCAAGACGCGACTCCGACCGCCAGCAGCGCCGCTCCGGCCGCCACGGCCATCCATCGGGTGACTGCACGTGTATCCATGTACGAAGCGTGCGCGTCCGGGCGAGAAGAGGAAAGAGCGGCAGAACCGAATTCTGTCGTCTGAATGACCCGGGACGCCCGGCGCCGGCGCACGCCTCCGTCACACGCCCGCGAGGAGTCCCGACGCCAGGCCGATCACCACCGGCGCGATGCCCAGACATACGAACGCGGGAAGGAAGCACAGCCCCAGCGGTCCGCTGATCTTGACTCCCGCACGTTCGGCCGCTTCGAGAGCGGCGTTCTCCGCACGCCGCCGTGTGCCGTCGGCGAATCCCGAAACCACGTCGGCCACCGCTGAACCCGCTCGCGATGCCCTCCTGATCAGCGCCGCGAGTTCCGCGAACTCCGGGCTGTCGGACTCTGCGGCTGCCCAGGCCTGGTCCGGATCGGAGCCGAGCGCCAGGAGTTCCGCGGCTCTGGTGAGCGACCTGCCCAGCACCGGCGGCGACGTCCGGGCCGCGACCGCCGCCGCGGTCGCCAGCGGCAGTCCGGACCGGAGGCACACCGCCAGCGTGTCGTAGCCCGCTGCGATGTCGAAGGGATCCGGCGATCCTCCGGCCTCGTCCCCCGCACCGGTCTGCTCGGACTCCCGGACCCGGGCGAGCACCCACCCGGGCGGTGGCCACGCGAGCAATGCCGCCGCCAGAAGCACCAGCGCCGCACTCACGGCGCCACCGCCCTATTCGTGATCCGCCCGGCCCATGCGAGTCCGGCGACCGCCAGCAGCGTGCCGATCACCAGCAGAACACCGCCCGTCCCCGTGCCCAGCAGCACTCGAGCCGGATCGGCTCCCATCGCCTGTCCGAGTACCAGTCCGAGCATCGGCAGACCTGCGAGAACCGCCGCGGTGGCTCGTGGCCCCGCGAGCCCGGCTCTGGTCCGCGCGGCGAAGTCCTGCCTCGACAGGAGATCCGACCGCAGCGCGGCGAGCACCTCACCGATGGGCAGCCCGAACTCGAGCGACATGGCCCATGCCTGCGCCAGACGCCGGACCGGGTTCGACGCGGTTGACGGGGGTGGTCCCGGATCGCCGCCGAGTTCGGCCCGGGCCGCCATCCGGGCCAGTTCGTCCGCGACCGGTCCGGACGACCCGGACTGCAGCAGGTCGGACGCCGCGGCGCGACACGCCTGGACCACAGGGGCACCGACCGACAGTTCGGCTCCCATCACTCCGAGCGCGGCGATCAGCTCGCCCATGTCGCGATCTCGCGCAGCGTCCCGTCGCGTCTGCCTCCGCTGCCGGGTAATCGCACCGGCCACCAGCGCCCCGGCGACACCGGGTGCGACGCCGAACACGATCAGCGCGCCCGCGGGCAGCGCCCAGACCGTCAGCCAGGGGTCGGTCCGCCGGCGCGAGCCCCGATCGGCACGACCGCAGAGTTCCTCGAGTCTGCGGTGAGCCTGCGGCGCCGGCCACAGCAAGACGGCGGCCGCTGCCGCGAGGAGCAGCGGAACCACGGTCACGACCGACTCCCGATGAGCCGCACGAGAGTCTCCCGACGGTCGGTGAAACCGGTTCCGGCCCGCCACGCGGGCACCACCCGGACCAGCCCGGCTCGATCCCGTTCCACCACTCCGATCTCGGTCATCGACCGTCGACCGCCCGCGGTCCTGGCCATTCCGAAGATCACCTGGATCGCGGGACCGAGTTGGCTGTGCAGAGCCTCGCGCGCCATCCCGCCGAGGGCCGCGAGCGCTTCCATCCGGGCGGGGACCTCGGTGATCGAGTTGGCGTGCAGCGTGCCCGCGCAGCCGTCGTGCCCGGTATTGAGCGCGGTGAGCAGATCGATCACCTCGGCGCCCCGGACCTCCCCGACGACGATCCGGTCGGGTCGCATTCGCAGTGCCTGCCGCACCAGCATCCGGACCGTCACCTCACCGACGCCTTCGACGTTGGCCGCGCGAGCCACCAGGCGCACTACGTGCGGGTGGCACGGCTCCAGTTCGGGCGCGTCTTCCACGCACAGGATCCGCTGACTCGGGTCGACCAGACCCAGCAGACTCCCCAGCACAGTGGTCTTGCCCGCCCCGGTCCCTCCGACGACCAAGAAGGCGAGCCGAGCCGCGATCACGCCTGCGACCAGGTCGCTCACCTCGGCGTCGATCGAGCCGCCCGAGACGAGCGCCTCGAAATCGTGTGTGGCACTCCGCAGCACGCGCAGCGAGATGCAGGTTCCGTCGGGTGCCAGCGGGGGGATGAGGGCGTGCAGCCGCAGATGCGAACCGCTGCGGCCGACTCCCGTGAGCCGGCCGTCGACCCACGGCTGGGCGTCGTCGAGCCGGCGGCCCGCGCTGAGCGCCAGCCGCGCGGCCAGGCGGCGCACGCTCGCCTCGTCGTCGAACACCACGTCGGTCAGCTGCGGACCGTCACCGCGGTCGGCCCACACCTGCCGCGGTCCGACCACCAGTACGTCCGTCACCGCGGGGTCGGCGAGCAGCACTTCGAGACGTCCGACGCCGACCATCTCCGTCTGCAGGTAACGCAACGCCGCGAGCAGGTCGGTGTCGCCGAGCAGCCCGCCGGACTCAGCACGGATCGCACACGCGATCATCTCCGGTCCCGGCGACGGCGCTCCCGGCCCCGCCTCGGCCGCGAGACGATGCCGGACCCGTTCGAGCAGCTCGGCGTCGACCCCGGTCACCGGGCACCCACTCGTGCGCGACGGCAGACGGTTTCGGCTGCTCGGGTCAGCGGGGAGAACCGGCGCAGCGTGAGCCCGCCCGCCTCGCATCGACCGGGCAACGATGCGTCGGCTCGGAAACCGCCGAGCAGTTCCAGTCCGACGGCATCGGCGACCTGAGGGGCGGTCAGTCCGCTCGGCGACGGGCCGCGGACCAGCAGCAGCGGTTCGCGCTCACGGAGCAGACGGTCGAGTGTGCGGCGGGTGGCCGCGACGGCGGCGACCGTCGCCGTGGTCACCACGACGGTCAGGTCGACGGAGTCGACGATCCCGGCCGTGACCGGCCCCGGTTCCCGTCCCACGTCGGCCACCACCGCGTCTCCTGCACCGCGGCTCGCGTCGAGCGCCGCGAGCACGGTCTCCGGGCGCAGACTCGAGGGCTGCTCGCGACCGGCGGAGAGAACCCCCACACCGCGCGTGCGCGGCACGGCCGACCGCAACGCCGCGCCGCCGATGGAACCGGTCTCCCCGTTGACGTCAGACCACCGCAGGCCCGGCTCCGATTCGATACCCAAGAGCAGATCCGCACCCGCACCGGCCTGGTCGACGTCGAGAAGCAGCACGCCGGTCGTCCGTGCGGCCACGAGCGCCACTGCCGCGGCAAGTGTGCTGGCCCCGGCACCGCCGTGCCCCGGCACCACCGCGACCGCACGCGCCGGATGCCGACGCGGTTCGCGGGCTCGCGACAGCGTTGCGACCAGTGCGGCTTCCTCCTCGGGGAGCACGAAACCGCCGTCGGCGCCGAGAACCAGGCCCGACCGCCACAGCCGCGCGTCGTCGCCGGCGCCGCTGACCGCGAACAGACCGTCGCGCCGCGGCAACTCCTGCCCGGCGAGGACGTCGAGAGCCGCCGAATCGGCGACGACCGCGGCGGCTCTGAGCCATTGGTGTCTGCAGCGCGCCGGATCGCCGACCACCATCGCGAAGCCGGCGGCCGCACTGCACCGCGCGAGATCGTCGTGGAGAGACTCCTGAGCCAGGACCAGCAGCACATCGCTCATGATCCGAGCGTGCCCGCAGACGCCGAGTCAGGAAATCGCGTTGTCCACAGGTCCCGGCGGCGCAGTCGCTACGACTGCCCGGTGAACGGCGGCACGAACTCGCATGGCACCGTGACCGGGTGCGCCGGGTCCAGCGCGTTCAGTGCCAGGTACGCCGCCCGGCGGGATCCCGCGATCGCGAGGTGGTCGCTGTAGTCCTGTGCGCAGCTGTCCTGAACCACGATGTTGTCCACCGACTCGCCCCGGCGGCCGGGGACGAAGCCCGCGGTGTACGGCACCAGCAACTCGTCGTACCTGGTCATGATGTTGGTGTAGTGCACACCCTTCACATACGGGCTTCCGCCGCGCCAGATCTTCTTGTTCATCGACGATCCGCGAAGCATGCCGCCACATCCGATGCACATCGGCATCGGGACGTCGCCGAGCAACCGACCGAGCTGATTCATGGACGGACTCACCGACCCGGTCCCCTTCCACAGGGGCGCGAGGGAGACGTAGTTGGTCACCTTGTCGGCGCCGCCGAGGTACTTGACGTAGTACTCCGGCATGTAGGTTCCCTGCGAGTGGCCGATGATGTCGACGGTCTTCGCGCCGGTGGCCGCCAGCACGCGTGCGACGAATTTCTGCAATTGCCCCGCGCTGACCTCGATCCGGTCCATGCCGCCCACCGCGGTCAGCGGCCACGGCATGCCCGGCAAGGCGCCGTAAGTCAGTGCGAAGACGCAGTATCCGCGGTTCTTGAGCATGGGGACATAGGCTCCCCAGTTGGTGGTGCGTGCTCCGCCGGTACCGTGCACCAGGACCACTGGGCGCGGATGTGCGGCAGTCGGCTTGCAGCGGAAGTCGTTGGATCCGGGCAACGAACCGCCCGGGTGCTGTAGCTCGTAGGGGATTCCGCCGAAGAAGTTGTAGTTCTCGGGCTGGGCGGGGGCGGCTTGAGCAGGTGCCGCCACCAGGGCCGTGGCACCGATCAGCACCGCGCAGATCGCGAGGACGAGACGTCCGAAGGGCTTCATGAGGGTCCAAACTCTAGACGACACGCACCCGCCTCCGGGGTGCACTGGTCTCTGAAGCTACCGCGACGCCCACACCGTGGTGAGACAATCGAGGATGTTCGTCTCGCTTGGGTGGAGTTCGAACGGAAGATCCGACCGCAGAAATGGGACGACCCCGGCCAGGGGGGAGGAGGCCGGGGTCATCAGCGTTTCAGCCCCGGGGGGTCGGGCTGAAAGCTACCGGCGTGAACCGGATAACTACAAGCTACACGCGTAGACGCGAACATTGCAATACCAACTATCTGGTTCCAGTGTTTTCTACGTCACACTTCCCGGCACCCTTCCCCGGGCGTCGGATTCCACCTAGGATTCGGCCTGTGACCTCGACGCCATCGGATCGGATCGCCGCATTCTTCGACCTCGACAAGACGGTGATCGCCCGATCCAGCGCCCTCGCATTCACCCGCCCCTTCTTCGACGGCGGGCTGCTCACCCGTCGCGCAATGCTGAGGTCGGCGGTTGCGCAGCTGCAATTCCTGCTCGCCTCCACCGGCGACGATCAGGTGGAGCGGCTCCGCAAACATGTGACCGACATGTGCACCGGCTGGGACGCCGGCCTGGTTCGCGAGATCGTCTCCGAGACACTCGAGGAGGTGGTCCGGCCAGCGATCTTCAGCGAGGCCGCAGCCCTGATCGAACAACACAGACGCGCAGGCCACGAGATCGTGCTCATCTCCGCCTCCGGAATCGAGATGGTGGAACCGATCGGCCGCCTCCTCGGTGCCGATGTGGTCCGGGCGAGCATCATGCGCGTGGTCGACGGTCGATACTCGGGAGAACTCGAGTTCTACTGCTTCGGCGAGGCCAAGGCGATCGCCATGCGGTCACTCGCCGACGAACGCGGCTACCGCCTGGACGAGTGTTACGCATACTCCGATTCGAGCACCGATCTGCCGATGCTGACCGCGGTCGGCCACCCCGCCGTGGTGAATCCAGACAGGGCGCTCCGTCGCCACGCGACCGAGAACGGTTGGGAGATATTCGATTTCCCAAATCCGCTACCCGCATCGCCGTGGTCGTCCAAGGCCACGGTGACGCGTACGGCGCTGTGCGCCACGGGGATTGGCGCCGCCGCCGCGGCAGCGATCGTCTATCAGCTTCGGCACTCGAAAAACGCCAGGTCAGAGGCCGCGTGAAGATTTTTCACGAAGGGCTTGATGTGATGGGCATCACCATGTACAAATGACTTACGGAGCCCCGGACGGCCCAGCTTCTCCCGGAAGAGAAGGGCAGAAGCCCCCGGACCGGCAAGCTCCCAGCACGGGCGGCAAGCACCCACGCGGAGCGCGCCGCATTGGCACAAGTGTTGTGCGCCTGCGACATTGCGGGCATCATTCGCGAAATCTCTTTTGGGCCGACAACCCGACGTTCGATTCACGACGAGATGCCAGCAGTCCCTCGCCGAGGCGGGTACCACAACCCACATATGCACGCCTGGTCACTTGGGCCCGTGCTTGCGGGCGGCCGCACCGATCGGAGATCCGATCGGTGGGCCGCCCGCAAATATGTGTGCGGCTCCTACTCTTGACGGCGATCCGTCGGTGACACCGCCGATCAGCCGCGGGCCGCATCGGCAATCGCCGTGGCCTCTGCGCCGCCCGCCTCCATCGCCTCGCAGCACAGAACGATCCACGCACCGATCGCCTCCGGATCGCCGGTAGCGAAGCGTGCGGACAGTTCCCGGTACTCACCGAGACGCTTGAGCCAGGTCACCTCCGGCACGCCGAGCAGATGCGGGTCGAGCCCGGTCATCGCCGAGACCAGTCGCGACGCGGCGCGCGCGACCACTCCGTTCGCCTCGGTGAAGGGTGCCAGCGCCAACAGTTCCCCGTGCACCACGGCGGCCAGCACCGGAGCCGGCGCCGACGTGCCGCCGGTGATCAACTGCCCGAGCAGGTCGAGACGCTGTGCGATATGCGGCTCGGGGCGGGGACGGCCGAGCAGCTCCGGATCGTCGAGCAGGTCGGCGGCGGCGAGTGTGTGCAGGCGGGCCAGCGACTGGGCGGGCGCGCGCCGGAACACCGCGACTGCCTGATCGATCGCATCGCTGTCGAGCGACTGGGCCACCCGGACCGCGCCGGCGGCGATCGGGTCACCGAGATCCGACCGTGAGATGTCCGTGGTGCCGCCGTCGATCGCTGCCGACGACCGCCCGGCCCGCCACGAGGCCTCGCGGGAGGTCTTGTCCCACTGCCGCAGGTTGATCGGATGACGATGTGCCGCGCTGACCGCGTCGCGGGCCCGGTCGGACGCCTCGCGAACGCCGGGCAGGTCGAGCAGCGGCGACAACGGATCTGAACTCACGCGTTCAACAGTAGCGGCACCTGCGCGAGCGCCGCCGACCGCTGACGACCGACCGCTCATCGCTCGCAACCCGCATGCAACCGTCCCGCCGTCACACTGTCAGACGGTAGTGATTACCTTCACAATGGAAGTCTCTTCGCCCTGCAGACCCGTTCCGGTCTCACCGTGTGGCCGGAGTCGATGAACGAACAGAGGAAAGGCAAACGACGATGTCTTCGAGCGCAAATCAGGTCTACCCGCCGTCTCCCGAATTCGCTGCCGACGCGAATGCGACGGCCCAGCTGTACGACCGCGCCGAGGCCGATCCGCTCGAGTTCTGGGCGCAGCAGGCACGCCGCCTCGACTGGGACACTCCATTCGGCGAGGTCCTGGACTGGTCCAACGCCCCGTTCGCCAAGTGGTTCGTCGGCGGCAGGCTGAACGTCGCCTACAACTGCGTCGACCGTCATGTCGCCGCGGGCAAAGGTGATCGCGTCGCCATCCACTGGGTCGGCGAGCCCGGGGACTCGCGCGACATCACCTACAGCCAGCTCAAGGACGAGGTCTCACGCGCCGCGAACTATCTGGCGTCCATCGGGCTGCAGGCAGGCGACCGCGTCGCCATCTACATGCCGATGGTTCCCGAGGCCGTCGTCTCGATGCTCGCCTGCGCCCGGCTCGGCCTGACCCACTCGGTGGTCTTCGCGGGCTTCTCCGCCACCGCCCTCCGGTCGCGAGTCGACGATGCCGAGGCCAAGGTCGTCATCACCACCGACGGCCAGTACCGACGCGGCAAGCCGGCACCGCTCAAGGAAGCCGTCGACGAGGCCCTCGGCACCGGCGACGACGCCGCGAAGTCGGTCGAGAAGGTGCTTGTGGTGCGCCGCACCAACCACGACCCGAACCTGAACTGGGTGGAGGGCCGCGACGTCTGGTGGGACGACACGGTCGGCGAGTCGTCTCCCCATCACGAGCCCGAGGCCTTCGACGCCGAGCATCCCCTCTTCCTGCTCTACACCTCCGGCACCACCGGCAAGCCCAAGGGCATCGTCCACTCGTCGGGCGGCTACCTCACTCAGGCCAACTACACCTTCCACAACGTCTTCGACCACAAGGAGGGCCGCGACGTCTTCTGGTGCGGCGCCGACATCGGCTGGGTCACCGGACACACATACCTCGTCTACGGACCGCTCTCCAACGGCGCCACCGAGGTGATCTACGAGGGCACGCCGAACACTCCCAACGAGCACCGGCACTTCCAGGTGATCGAGAAGTACGGCGTGACGATCTATTACATCGCGCCGACCCTCATCCGCACCTTCATGAAGTGGGGACGCGAGATCCCCGATGCGCACGACCTCTCGTCGCTGCGCCTCCTCGGCAGCGTCGGCGAGCCGATCAATCCCGAGGCCTGGCGCTGGTATCACGGGGTCATCGGGGGCAGCCGCTGCCCGATCGTCGACACCTGGTGGCAGACCGAGACCGGCGGCATCATGATCTCCCCGCTCCCCGGCGTCACCGCGACCAAGCCGGGCTCGGCCATGCGCCCCCTGCCCGGCATCAGCGCCAATGTGGTGGACGACAACGGCAATCCGGTGCCCGACGGCGAGCAGGGCTACCTCGTTCTCGACCGTCCGTGGCCGGGGATGCTGCGCGGCATCTGGGGCGACGACGAGCGGTTCAAGGAGACCTACTGGTCGCGCTTCGCCGAGCAGGGCTGGTACTTCGCCGGCGACGGCGCGCGGTACGACGAAGACCACGCACTGTGGGTCCTGGGCCGAGTGGACGACGTCATGAACGTGTCGGGGCACCGCATCTCCACGTCCGAAGTGGAATCGGCGCTGGTGGCGCACTCAGCCGTGGCCGAGGCCGCCGTCATCGGCGCCGCGGACGAGACCACCGGTCAGGGCATCGTCGCATTCGTCATCCTCATGGAGGGCGCCGACGCCTCCGGCGATTCGCTGATCGCCGAACTCCGCGAACAGGTGTCGGTCGACATCTCGCCGATCGCGAAGCCCCGGGAGATCAACATCGTCCCGGAGCTTCCCAAGACGCGGTCGGGCAAGATCATGCGGCGCCTGCTCAAGGACGTCGCCGAGGGCCGCGAGTTGGGCGACACCTCCACCCTCGTCGATCCGTCCGTATTCGAAGCCATCCGGTCGCGCAAGAGCTGATCGCCGGACCGTCCGCATCGACACCGCCGACCTGCCCGGGTCGGCGGTGTCGTTTCGCGGTACGACCCGACATGGCAACATGAGACCGACCAACGATCTTCAAGGGAGTATTCGTGAGCGGAAATTCCGACACCTGGCCGAGTGAACCGAGCAACGCTCCCCGCGTTCCGTCGATCCCCATGTCGGACGCGAACCTCGGACCGAGCGGCGAACCGACGATCGGCAATCTGGTCAAGGACGCCGCCGCGAGCGCCTCCACCCTGTTCCGCGCCGAGATCGCGCTGGCCAAGTCCGAGCTGGTCCGCGAGGCCAAGAAGGCCGGCGCCGGCGGTGGACTGATGATCGTGGCGGCCGTGCTGCTGCTGTACGCGAGCCTGTTCTTCTTCGTGTTCCTCGGCTTCCTGCTCGACATCTGGCTGCCGACCTGGGCTGCGTTCGGCATCGTCTTCCTGGTGCTCCTGGTGGTCTCGATCGCCCTGATAGTCGCTGGGTACGTGTTCCTGAAACGGCTTCGAGCGCCGGAGAAGACGATCGAATCGGTCAACGAGCTGGCGACCGTGATCCCCGGTCACCACGAGTCGACCGGCGGTATGGCGCACCCGCAGATCCCGCCTGCGCGCGACCCGATGCGCAACTGATCCATCACCGCCAGATTGACGAGCACTCCTCCGGACCCGACCCTGGTCCGCTTCGATGGACCGTGGCGGCACTTCGACGTCCGCGCCAACGGTCTGCGCTTTCATGCCGTGGAGACGCAGCGGTTCGTGGCCGACCGTCCGTTGGTGCTGCTGCTGCACGGCTTCGGCGAAGTCTGGTGGTCGTGGCGGCACCAGCTCGAAGCACTGACCGAGGCCGGCTACCGCGCCGTCGCCGTCGACCTGCGCGGCTACGGCGACTCCGACAAGCCGCCCCGCGGATACGACGGGTGGACGCTGGCCGGCGACACCAACGCACTCGTGCGCGCACTCGGCCACACGAGCGCCACGCTGGTGGGTCACGCCGACGGCGGGCTCGTCTGCTGGGCCACGGCCACACTGCATCCCGCGGTCGTCGAGCGGGTGGCGGTGCTGTCGTCGCCACATCCGCGCGCGCTCAAGCGCGGCGTCCTGTTCAACTCCGAGGAGCGGTCGGCGTTTCTCCCGCTGTTCCTGCACAACCAGCTGCCTCGCCTGGGCGAGCGTCGCCTCACCCGGGCGGACGGAGCCTTCATCGAGGAGTACTTCCGGGAACGCTCCGGACCGGCTTGGCAGCAGAGCCCCGACTTCGCCGAGACGATCGCCCGCAACCGGCTCGCCATTCAGATCCCCGGCGTGGCCCACTGCAGCCTGGAGTACCGGCGGTGGGCGTTCCGGTCGCAGTTCCGCAACGACGGCCGGCGTTTCATGGATCTCATGGACAAGCGGCTGCCGATCCCCATCCTCGCCGTGCGCGGCCACGACGACGAGTACATCCTCGACTCGGTGATGGTCCAGAGCCGCCACTGGGCAGCCGACATGGACTACCGGATCATTCCCGACACCGGGCACTTCGCACACCAGGAAGCACCCGGGGAGTTCAACGCGCTGCTGCTGCAGCTCCTCGGCCGGTGACGAACGCCGCCGCTCGAGAGTCCGATCGATCCCGGATCAGCCCGAGACGCATTGCTGCGTCGCCGCTTCGGAATCGCTCTGCTCCGAAGCCGCGAGATCGCGCTGAACCTGTTCCGCGGTGAGGACGAAGCCGGTGTCCTCTGTCGGGTCCTCTGCGGCGCCGAAGACCACGCCGAGGACTTTGCCGTCGGTGGAGATCATCGGACCGCCGGAGTTGCCCGAACGGATGTTGCCGCGCACCGTGTACACCTGGCGCTGCACCTGGCGCGGGCTCTGATAGATGTCCGGCCCGTTGAGCTCCACCACATTCCGCACGCGCAGCGGCGTGACCGTGAAGGGCCCGTTCTCGGGGTAGCCGAGAGCGATGGCGTCGTCGCCCGTCTGCGCCTGCCCGGAGGCGAACTCGAGGGCCGGCGCGCGCAGTCCCGGCACGTCCAGGACCGCGACGTCGTTGCGCGGGTTGAACCAGACGACGGTGGCCTCGTAATCGCCGCCCGCCGACGTCTGAACGCTCACGGTGTCGGTACCCGCCACGACGTGCGCGTTGGTCATCACGCGCTCGGGCGAGACCACGAATCCACTGCCCTCCAGCGCCTGGCCGCAACTGCGAGCCACACCGCTGATCTTGACGACGCTCCGCTTCGCCGAGCGCACCGCGGGCTGGTCGACCAGAGCCGCGTCGGGCGGACCGACGTTCGCCACGCGCGTCTGCCCGAACGGCCCGATCACCTCCTTGAGCCCGGAACTGTCGACCAGACCGGTGAACTCGTCGGGCAGGTCACGCACCCACTGCGGGGCCACCTTGTCGACCGTCTGAATCACCTTCGAGCCGTCGATCGCCGACGAGAGACGGAATTCGTCCGTACTCCGCAAAGGGAAGGCGAGCAGCCACGCAGCGATCACGATGGCGATCACCTGCAGCACCGAACCGATCCAGCTGTCCACGCGCCGCAGTCCCGGGGAGTGGATACTGCTGCGCACCGCACCGCCGAGGACCATGCCCGCGACTTCGCCGATGATGACGAACACGACGATCAGCACCACGCCGATCAACAGCCTAAGCCGAGCGTCGTCGAAGCGTTCGATGACGACGGGAGCCAGCAGAATTCCCGCGACCGCACCCAGGACCACGCCGAAGAAGGCCAGTGCGGACGCTGCCGCACCCTGGCGGTATCCGCTCAGCGCCGCCAGCAGGGCGACGACGAGGATCACCAGGTCGACCCACACCGATCCGCTCATCGATCTCCGTTCACGTCGGCGGCGAGGCCGCCGTCCCGGGGGTCGGAGAACCCCGACACCTGCCGACCGCCGGTCTCGGCGATCATCTGCTCCAGTGGGCGCACGTCGTCGGTGTCCCAGGGGACGTCCCAGCCCGCGGCTTCGCTGATCGCCGCCAGCAGTCCACCGGTGAATCCCCAGACCAGCATGCCGTCGTAGAGAAACGCCGGGCCCTTGTACACGGTGGTTCCCACGAGGGACCGACTCACCTGGAAGCGGTTCTCCGGTGCCAGGAGTTCGCGCAGGTTCACCCTGGTGACCCTCGCCGTCTCACCGTGGTCGACGGCGTACACGTGGCTGGGGCGTTCCCAGTGTGCGAGCACCGGGTGCACTTCGAAACCGGTCGGCACCGGGAAGGCGGGCAGATTCGCCAGCACTTTGACGCCGTCGTCGGTGAGGCCGGTCTCTTCCCGCGCCTCTCGCAGCGCGGTGCCGACGGGATAGTCGTCGCCGGGATCGCGGCTGCCGCCCGGAAAGGCGATCTGTCCGCTGTGCGTTCGCAGGGTGGCGGCGCGCTCGGTGAGCAGCACGTCCGCGTCGGCGGGCAGTCCTCCGGCCGCCAGCGGGTCGGCGGCGAACGACCCGGCGAAGAGCACCAGAACGGCCGCGGCACGGTGTCCGCGCAGGCCCGCGACGAGCCGTGCCCGACCGCCGCCTCGGCTGAGCACCTTCTCGTTGACGACCTCGGGGTCGTCGGTCACCGGGCGCAGCCACGGCGGGATCTGGTCCCGGGACACGAGCGGCCCCACCGGAACTCCGCTCACTGCGCTCCCCCTACGTCGACACCCAGCTTCTCACGGACCACCTCTGCGAGCTGCGCCTCCGAATCGAACACTCGCGGCAGCACATCGGCCACGGTGCCGTCCGACCGGATCAGAACGGTCGACGGGAACACCCGAGGCGCCCCGATCGCCTTGGCGACCGCACCGTTCGGATCGGTGACCACCGGAAGATGCACCCCGACCTCCTGCAGGAATTTCAGGACGAAGTACGGTTTGTCGCCGCCCTGGCTTGCGTGAACGGCGAGCACGTTCAGGCTCTCGCCCGCGTCCTTGGAGAACTGGTCGAAGATCGGCAGCTCACGACGGCAGGGCAGACACCACACCGCCCACATGTTGATGACCAGAGGCTTTCCCGCCGTGGTCACGCCGAGGTCCACCGGTGCGCCGGTGGCCATGCACGGAACCGTGACACCGGCCAGGACGGAATGCGGGCCGGCCGGCCCCGTGCCGTCGGGACAGGGCTGCAGTGCGGCCGCCGCGCGCTCCTTGCTCAGCTCGTCCTCGGACACCTGCTGATCGGTCACACCAGAGGTGGAGGTCGCCGCCGTCGTCCCACCGCCGCCCGCGGTGTCGTCGGGCCCGCCACGGGGCCAGAGCGCCACGATTAGCGCGACCGCGACGATGACGAATGCCAGCGTGGCCCGGGCCGCGGGCTCCTTCAGGATCTTCACTGAGCCGCTCCCGACTGCTCGACTCCGGCCAAGGCGAGCAGATGCTCGGTCTCCGGCCCCTTCACCAGTGCCGCCGCCGCGCCCTTGTCAGTGGGCCCCTCACCGTAGGAGGGACAGTCCTTGGCGAGCACGCAGACACCGCACGCCGGTTTGCGCGCATGGCAGACGCGCCGACCGTGGAAGATGATGCGATGCGACAGGTCGGTCCAGTCGCGCTTCTCGAACAGCGCGCCCACCGCGTGCTCCACCTTCACCGGGTCGGTCTCCCGAGTCCAGTCCCAGCGGCGGACCAGCCGGCCGAAATGCGTGTCGACGGTGATCCCCGGCACGCCGAAGGCGTTGCCCAGGACGACGTTGGCCGTCTTGCGCCCGAAGCCGGGAAGGCTCACCAGATCCTTGAGATTCGCCGGCACCTCGCCACCGAACCGCGAGACCAGCGCCTGCCCCAGGCCGATGATCGAATTGGCCTTGTTCCGATAGAAGCCGGTGGACCGAATCATCTCCTCCAACTCGGTCCGGTCGGCCTCGGCATATGCGCGCGCGTCCGGGTACCTGGCGAAGAGCGCGGGCGTCACCTGGTTCACGCGCACGTCGGTGCACTGTGCCGACAGGATCGTCGCGACCGACAGTTCCAGCGGCGTTGTGAAATCCAGTTCGCAGTAGACGTGCGGGAAGGCCGCCTCCAGCGCTCGGTTCATCCGCCGCGCCCGCCGGACCAGGCCCAGCCTGGTCTCCTCCTTGCGTCTACTCACAACAGACCAGGTTAGCCGCCGTGCCCCCGGCCGCGCGGTCGGCTGACCTCGCCGGCCCGGGTAACCGCAGGTCACAACTCGGTGACGAGAGCCGTCTGGGTTTGCGGCACCCCCACGGCCCCGGTGTTTACTGTTCCTCATGCAAGGACTGGCCGGACTTCTCTTCCCCGCTGTGCTGATGCTCTTCGCACTCGCGATGGAGAGGGTGCAGGCGGGACTCGACCGACTGTCGGTGGGCCCGGCCCACGTCGAGGAGTTCCTGGAAGCCGCGGATGAGACCGACGTGAGCAACCTCGCGAAAGACGGGCTGCCCGCCGCACTCGACGAGCTCCGGAGCCGGCGCAGCAAGCCGATCGCGGAAACAGACGAACCGGAATCCAGTCGCGCGTCCTGAAGTCCGGTGAGCGTGCAGGCGGCCCGAGCCGCAGGTACGACGCGCGCTAGTTGCCTACTAATGCGAACAGTGATCAATCCAACATCTATGATCTTTCACGTAGTCTTTATCACTGGACGCGGCAAAAGCATTTGAGAGAGGTTCTTTAGGTGGAAGAAGTACTAGCACGGGCCGGCATTTTCCAGGGTGTCGAACCCACCGCCGTCGCAGCTCTCGCGAAGGAACTTCAGCCGGTCGAGTTTCCGCGCGGTCATGTCATCTTCCACGAGGGCGAACCCGGCGACCGTCTTTACATCATCCTGTCCGGCAAGGTGAAGCTCGGCCGCCGCTCGCCGGACGGTCGCGAGAACCTGCTGACCATCATGGGTCCGTCGGACATGTTCGGTGAGCTGTCGATCTTCGACCCCGGCCCCCGCACCTCGTCGGCGACCACCGTCACCGAGGTCCGCGCGGTCACCATGGACCGCGACGCGCTGCGCAAGTGGATCAAGGACCGTCCGGAGATCGCCGAGCAGTTGCTCCGCGTGCTGGCACGTCGCCTGCGCCGCACCAACAACAACCTCGCCGACCTGATCTTCACCGACGTCCCGGGTCGCGTCGCCAAGCAGCTCTTGCAGTTGGCGCAGCGCTTCGGCACGCAGGAGGGCGGCGCACTGCGCGTCACGCACGACCTCACGCAGGAAGAGATCGCCCAGCTCGTCGGCGCCTCGCGCGAGACCGTCAACAAGGCGCTCGCCGACTTCGCACAGCGCGGATGGCTGCGACTCGAGGGCAAGAGTGTCCTGATCGCGGACTCCGAGCGCCTCGCGCGCCGCGCACGCTGAGCAAGCGCAAAATCAGTACCGACAAACAGGTCCGAGGGCATTTCGCCCTCGGACCTGTTTGTCAGTCCTGATCTCCGCCGCACGCGCTCACAGCGTGCGGAGATACTCCAATTGAGTCTTCACCGACATCTTCGCGGCCGGCCAGAGCTTCTGATCGACGTCGGAGTAGACCTTCCGGACCACCTTCATCGGCTTGGCCTTCTCCGGTGAGACACCGAGTTCGTCGAGCGCGGCGACGATCTGCGCGAGACGTTCCTCGCGATGCGACTTGTAGTAGCGCGCAATGGGTTCCAGCTCCGGATGGTCGGGGCCGTGTCCGGGCAGCACGACCGCGTCGGAGGCCTCCACCAGCAGCCGATTGAGCGAGTTGAAGTAGTCCTTCAGCGAACCGTCCGACGGATCGAGCACGGTGGTGCCGAAACCGAGAATGGTGTCGGCGGTCAGGATCGCACGCTGCCCCTCCCACTCGACGAGGAAGCTCGTGGAGTCGGCCGTATGTCCCGGGGTGTGCATCACCGTGATGGTCACGCCCGCCGCCTCGATGACTTCACGGTCCCGCAACCGCGGGGCGCCCACCGAGTACTCGTCTGAGTAGGCCCGCTGCGGTGCGCCCGCGAGTTTGCGCATCCTCTTGCATGCACCGACGTGATCGTGATGGCGATGGCTGATGAGGACGAGTTCGACCTCCCCGGCCGCGGCCGCGACAGCCCGCACGTGTTTGCCGTGCTTGGTCGGTCCCGGATCCACGACCACCGCGGTCGACGAACCCGGCGCTCGCAGGATCCAGGTGTTGGTGCCGTCGAGTTCGAACGAGCCGGGATTGTGACACAGCAGCACAGAGGCGAACGGCGTCACCTCACGCACTACGCCGTATGCGGGATGGACCGGCTTGTCGTCGGCGGAAGCGTCGGCATGAAGGGGCATTCACCGAGCCTACCGAGCGACCGCCGCGTCACCACACCACCGGTGCCAGGAACTTCGTGGCGTAGGCCCGGACGGTCTCGACGTCCGCGATGTCCAGACGCGAGGTCCGGATCTGCGTGAGCGACAGCGCGACGCGTACGAAATGCTCCGACACCAGCAGAAGATCGTCGTCGGGCATGGTCGCGCCCGCACGACGCAGCGTGCCCGCGACCGCGGCGCCGGAGGCTTCCAGGAACTCTCCGGCGGTACGGGAGGTCTGGCTCACCAGAACGTCGGCGACGTCCGGCTCGTCGAGCAGCAGTCGGCGCACGAGCGGATCCTCGTCGACGATCCGCGTGCATTCGACGAAGGCCTCGACCACCGCCTCGCGCGGCGGCAGGCCGCGGACGGCCGCGGCGAGATGCCGCATGGTCGCGAGTGCGATCGCCTCGCCGACCTTCGCGAGCAATGCGTCCTTGTTCGGGAAACGCCGGTACAGCGTGCTGCGCGAGACGCCCGCGGCGCGCGCCACGGCGTCCATGCCGGCCCGCCGCACTCCGACCTCCGCGAACTCGCGGCGCGCCGCCGCCAGGATCACCGCTTCCTGTTCCTCGGGACGCACGCTGGTCCGCAGCCTCCGGGCACCGCTCCCCGGTCGGGTCATTTCACCTGGACGACGATTTCCACCTCGACGGGCACGCCCAGGGGGAGTTCGGCGACCCCGACGGCCGACCGCGCGTGGACGCCGGCCTCGCCGAAGATCTCACCCAGCAGGTCCGACGCTCCATTGATCACGCCGGGCTGACCGGTGAATCCGGGTGCCGAGGCGACGAATCCGACCACCTTGACCACCCGGACGATCGAGTCGATGCCGACTTCGGCGTGCACGGCCGCGAGCGCGTTGAGCGCGCAGAGCCGAGCCGCCGCGTTCGCCTGTTCCGGCGTGACGATGCCTTCCGCGCCCTCGGACACCTTCCCCGTGACCCTCACCTGACCGTCGGCCACCGGGATCTGTCCCGAGGTGTACACGAGATCGCCGACGCGGAGTGCGGGGGTGTAACTGCCGACCGGTGCGACCACCGTCGGAAGATCGATTCCGAGTTCCGCCAAGCGCTTCGACCACTGCCCGCTCATCGGTCAGGCCTTCGGACGCTTGAGGTATGCGACGTGCTGTTCTCCGGTGGGACCGGGCAGAACGCTCACCAGTTCCCAGCCGTCCGAGCCCCACTGGTCGAGGATCTGCTTGGTCGCATGCGTGAGCAGCGGAACGGTGACGTATTCCCAGGCGGTGACTTCACTCATGGTGCCAACCTTAACGGTTAACCGCGGTCACAGTAGACACGGTCGATAAGGTGATCGGCGTGGTCAACGAAGTTCGCAAGGACGGTCCCGGGGCGTGGCCGGCGCAGGCGGCGAGCGCGCGTCTGCATTTCGTGTCCGGCAAGGGCGGCACCGGCAAGACGACGGTGGCCTCAGCGCTGGCACTCACCCTCGCCTCCGAGGGTAAGAAGGTCCTGCTCGTCGAGTGCGAGGAACGGCAGGCCATCGCCCAGCTCTTCGACGTCCCCCCGCTTCCGCCCACCGACACTCAACTGGTCGGGATGGACGGCGGTGGCTCGGTGTGGGCGCTCGCACTTCAGATCGAGCACGCCCTGCTGGAGTATCTGGAGATGTTCTACAACCTCGGCTTCGCCGGGCGGGCGATCAAGAAGGTCGGCGCGATCGACTTCGTCACGACCGTCGCCCCCGGACTCAAGGACGTCCTGGTGACCGGCAAGATCAAGGAACGCGTCATCGCCACGGACAAGAACGGCGCGCGGACCTACGACGCGATCGTCGTCGACTCACCCCCGACCGGCCGAATCGGCAACTTCCTCGACGTGACCACCGCGATGCGCGATCTGGCGAAGAGCGGCCCCATTCGGAATCAGTCCGAAGGTGTTGCGGCACTGCTGCATTCGCCGGAGACCGCGATACACCTATGCACCCTCCTGGAAGCCATGCCGGTGCAGGAGACCATCGAGGCAGTCGCCGAACTGCGTGCCAAGAACCTCAACATCGGCGCCATCGTCGTCAATCGCGTCAACCCGTCCTATCTTCCCGAGGCCGAGGCGGACGCCATCGCCGAAGGCCGCATCGACTCGGCACGGATCGAGAAGAGCCTGGCGGAGGCCGGCGTCCACCTGTCCGACGACGATCTGGCCGGTCTGCTGACCGAGACCATCGACTACGCGGCACGGCTTCAGGCGCAGCAGATCGCGCGCGCCGAACTCGACGACGTCGACGCCGCGCAGGTGGAACTGCCGACCGTGGAGAACGGTGTCGACCTCGGCGCCCTGTACGAACTGTCCGCCGTGCTCAAGGAGGCTGGAGCGTAATGCCCGACCTGAAGATGGGCGCGGTGCTGGCCGACCCTGGAACCCGCGTCGTGGTGTGCTGTGGGTCGGGCGGCGTCGGCAAGACGACGACCGCCGCGGCGATGGCCCTGCACGCCGCCGAGCGCGGCCGCAGAGTGGCGGTTCTGACGATCGATCCGGCACGTCGCCTCGCCCAGTCGCTGGGAATGTCGGAGCTGACCAACGAACCGCAGCCGGTTCCCCTCGACAGGCTCGACGGCGCGGGCAGTCTCGACGCGATGATGCTCGACATGCGGCGCACCTTCGACGACATGGTGATCGAACACTCGACGCCGGAGCGCGCCGAGTCGATCATGAACAACAGCTTCTATCAGACAGTGGCGTCGTCGTTCTCGGGCACGCAGGAGTACATGGCGATGGAGAAGCTGAGCCGACTCCTCGACGAGCAGCGGTGGGATCTGATCATCGTCGACACGCCGCCCTCCCGGAATGCGCTCGACTTCCTGGACGCCCCCCAGCGCCTCGGCTCGTTCCTGTCCGGTCGACTGATGCGCATGCTCGTCGGCGGCGGTCGCGGCGTCGGCCGCGTGCTGACCGGGGCGATGAGCCTGGCGATGCGAGGCATCTCCACGATCGTCGGCGGGGAGATCCTGCGCGATGTGGCGACCTTCGTACAGTCCCTCGACTCGATGTTCGGCGGATTCCAAGAGCGCGCCAACCGCACCTACGAACTGCTCAAGCAGCCCGGAACCGAGTTCGTCGTGGTGGCCGCCCCCGAGCCCGATGCGCTGCGCGAGGCCTCGTTCTTCGTCGAACGGCTGTCGAAGGACTCGATGCCGCTCACCGGCCTGATCGTGAACCGGACCCACCCGACGCTCACCTCCATGACGGCCGCTGCGGCCGAGACCGCGATGACCGGCATGGACGATGAACTGACGCGCGGCGTGCTGAAAGTGCACACCGAGCGCGCCGCCACCGCCAAGCGCGAGGTGCGCCTGCTTCAGCGGTTCACCTCGTCGCACCCGAGCGTTCCGCTGGTGGGTGTGCCGGCGCTGCCCTTCGAGGTGGCCGACATGTCGGCCCTGCGCGCAGTCGCCGAACAGATCACCAGCCGCGGCTGACCGAAGGACCGCACAGCCCCAGACGACGAGGAGCCCGGCGCGTGCCGGGCTCCTCGTCGTTCAGTTCTGGTCGGGAACTGCGCCGAGACGCTGTCGTCGGCGCTGCGCTTCGAAGAACGCCGCCCACGACGTCACTTCGGGATGCTGACGGAGCAGCGCGCGACGCTGCCGCTCGGTCATTCCGCCCCAGACGCCGAACTCGACGCGATTGTCGAGCGCATCCGCACCGCACTCGAGTTGCACCGGACAGTGTCTGCAGATGGTCGCAGCCTTCCTCTGAGCAGCTCCGCGGACGAACAGATCGTCCGGGTCACCTCCACGACAACGCGCCTGGGAAACCCAAGCCAGTCGAGCCTCTGAGTCAACGGTGGTCAACGGCGCCAGAGTCATTGCGCAATCCCGCCTTTCACAAACCCATCGACATGCCCCTGGTTGAGCGCATGCATAAGATCCTGCTGTGATTCGTACCTACCAATGAGTTTCTTTGTTAGGTAACTCACGTTTCCAATCTATTGAGGCGGCCGATGCAACGCAAGTCGGTGGGCTATGGTCCTGAGTTCGACGCAGGTCGGGCCGACATCCGCGCAGGTGGATACGGCGCCCCGCGGCGAATCACACGTATCCTGGCCATCGTGCGCAAGACTTCGAACCTCGCAGGCCTGGCCGTCGCCGTCGTGATGGCCGCGGTCCTCGTGGCCGGACTCCTGTTCCCCGTCGCCACCGGAATGGGCGTGCTCTCGAACCGGGCAGCCGCCACGATGGAGAACTCGTCGTCCGAGCTGCTGGGCGGAACCGTCCCCGAAGTCACCACGGTGACCGACGCGAACGGCACACCGATTGCGCTCCTCTACGACCAGTACCGCTACCAGGTCGGATACAACGACATCTCGCAGGACATGATCCGGGCGATCATCTCGATCGAGGACCGGCGTTTCCTCGAACACGACGGCGTCGACTGGAAGGGCACCATCCGTGCGGCCCTGAAGAACTCGTCGTCGGGTGAGGTGCAACAGGGTGCCTCGACGCTCGATCAGCAGTACATCAAGAACTACCAACTGCTGGTTCTGGCCCGGACCGAGGCCGAGCGCGAAGCGGCCACGGAGACGACACCCGCGCGCAAACTGCGGGAGGTGCGGATGGCCCTGACTCTGGAGCAGACGCTCACCGATCAGGCCAAGCGGGAGAAGGGACTCGACGACGCCGCCGCGAAGCAGGACGCGAAGAAGCAGATCGTGACCCGCTACCTGAACGTCGTACCCTTCGGCAACAACGCCTACGGTGTGGAGGCCGCGGCCCAGACGTACTTCGGTCACTCCGCGAAGGAGCTGACGGTGGAACAGGCGGCCATGCTCGCCGGCATGGTCCAGTCGAGCTCCGGGCTGAACCCGTACACCGATCCGCAGGCCACCATGGCGCGACGGAACACCGTGCTCGACACCATGATCGAGAACTTCCCCGAACGTCGCGCCGAACTCGAGGCGGCGAAGAAGAAGCCGCTCGGCGTGCTGCCCGCGCCGAAGACCCCCGTGCAGGGATGCATCTCCGCGCACAACAACGGCTTCTTCTGCGACTACGTCCTGCAGTACCTGGCCGACAACGGCATCCCGCGCGCACAGGTGATGCGGGGCGGTTACCTCATCCGAACCACCCTGAATCCCGAGGTCCAGGCCGATGCGGTGCGGTCCGCGCAGCAGCACACCGCTCCGGACACCGACGGCATCGCGACCGTGATGAGCATCGTCGCTCCCGGCAAGGACTCTCACGACGTGCTGGCGATGGCCTCGAGCCGCAATTACGGCCTCGACGCCAAGCGCGATGAGACTGTTCAACCGCAGCCCTTCTCTCTCGTCGGCGACGGCGCCGGCTCGATCTTCAAGCTGTTCACCACGGCCGCGGCGATGGAGAAGGGGTTGGGCACGGGCAGCGTGCTGCCGATCCCGTCGAGCGTCGCGGTGTACGGCATGGGCGACAGCAACGGCGCGTTCGGTTGTCCGGTGAACGCGTACTGCGTCAAGAACGCCGGCGCGTATCCGCCGTCGGCGTCGGTGACGCAGGCCCTCGCCACGTCGCCGAACACCACCTTCGTCCAGCTGCTTCAGCAGGTCGGGGTGAAGCCCGCGGTCGACATGGCGGTGCGGCTCGGACTGCGCTCGTACAACGAGCCCGGTACCTCGGGTGTCGGCGATCAGAGCCTCGCCGAGTATGTGAAGAAGGGTAATTTCGGCTCGTTCACGCTCGGCCCGTTCGCAGTGAACGCGCTCGAACTCTCCAACGTCGCAGCGACCCTCGCCTCCGGAGGCACGTGGTGTCCGCCGAACCCGATCGCGTCGATCCAGCAGGTCAAGCGCGATCAGTACGGCAACGCGGTGCTCGACCAGAACGGACAGCGCGCGATGGTCAACGTCCCGTTCAACCCGCCCAAGTGCGAACAGGTCGTCGAGTCCGGGCTGGCCAACACGCTCGCGAACGCGATGAGCGAGGACGACAAGGGCGGCGGCACGTCGGCGGCCGCGGCTTCGGCGGCGGGCTGGAACCTGCCGCTGTCGGGCAAGACCGGCACCACCGAGGCGCACCGCTCGGCGGCCTTCCTCGGATTCACCAACCGCCTCGCCGCCGCCGTCTACACCTACAACGACGGTTCGCACCCGGCGGGCATCTGCACCTCGCCGCTGCGCCAGTGCGGCGACGGAAATCTGTACGGCGGCTTCGAGCCGGCACGGACGTGGTTCTCGGCGATCGGACCGATCGCGACCAAGTTCGGTCCGGTCGCGCTGCCTCCCGTGGATCCGCAGTACGTCGCGGGCAGTGACCGCGGACGCATCCCGCAAGTGAGCGGACTGCCCGCCAGCCAGGCCACCTCGCGCTTGCAGGAGGCCGGTTTCAAGGTCACCGAACTCGAAATCGAGAGCACTCGCCCCAAGGGCACCGTCGTCTTCACCGCTCCTTCCGACAGCGCGATGCCGGGAAGCACCATCGCGATGTACGTGAGCAACGGCCGCGGCAAGACCTCCGGCGACGGCACGTCAGACAAACCGGCGGAGAAGACGGTGCAGGTGCCGGGAGTGGGTCCGGTGGTCATCGAGGTGCCCGGCGGCTGACGGCGCAGCGCGGGGTCGGCGGGCGTCTTCGGCGCGTATCCTGAAGTCCATGGTCTCGGTTCCCGGATTCGGTGCGCCCTCGCGCACCACACGTGACGCCTCAGCTCTCACCCGCGTCGTGGCCGGTGCCGCCGGTGCGGCCGCCGCCGGTCTCGTGTATTCGACGGTGATCGAACGCAACGCATTCACCCTGCGTCACGCGACGCTGCCGGTGCTGGAGCCGGGATCGTCGCCCTTGCGCGTGCTGCACATCAGCGACATCCACATGATGCCGAACCAGCATCTCAAGCAGGCATGGATCTCCGAGCTGGAGCGACTCGAGCCCGACCTGGTGGTCAACACGGGCGACAACCTCGCCCATCCCAGCGCGGTCCCCGCTGTGGTGCAGGCACTGGGCGGGCTGCTCGCGCGCCCCGGCCTGTTCGTCTTCGGCTCCAACGATTACTTCGGCCCGAAACCGAAGAACCCGTTCAAGTACTTCAAGAAGAACCACACACGCACGCACGGTGAGCCGCTGCCGTGGCAGGATCTGCGCGCGGCCTTCACCGAACGCGGCTGGCTCGACGCCACGCACACGGTGCGCGAACTCGAGGTCGGCTCGGTGCGCATCGTCGCGGCCGGCGTCGACGACCCGCACATCGAACGCGACCGCTACGAGGCGATCGCCGGGCGACCCAACCCGCTCGCGCAACTGCGGCTGGGGCTGACGCATTCACCGGAGCCCCGCGTGCTCGACTCCTTCGCCGACGACGGGTACGACCTCGTGCTGGCGGGCCACACGCACGGCGGTCAGCTGTGCCTGCCCGGCTACGGCGCGCTGGTGACCAACTGCCATCTCGATCGTTCGCGGGTCAAGGGCGTCTCCAACTGGGGTTCGACGATGAAGCTGCACGTCAGCGCAGGCCTCGGTACCTCGCCGTACGCGCCCGCCCGGTTCTGCTGCCGCCCGGAGGCGTCGCTGCTGACGCTGACCGCGGTGTCGAACGGCGGCGACGTCGACAGCGTTCAGCAGTCGTTGCCCCAGCTCGCCGACCAGTTCAGCTGACCGAGACGGCATGACCACCGACCGGGAACGGATGCTGGCCGGCGAGTTGTACCGCGACGCCGATCCCGAATTGGTCGGGTTGCGCAAGGCCTGCGCGCGGCTGCTGGACCGATTCAACGCGACCGCCGCCGACGAGGACGGCGTGCGCGACGCACTGCTGCGTGAATTGCTGGGCGGCCTCGGCGAGGGCAGCTGGGTGATGCCGCGTCAGATGAGAGCCGGGAGCGTCGTCACTCGCGATCTCCCCGACCATGTATTCGCCGCGGGCAATCCCGCGCGAGTGATCCGCGAGTTGCCGATCGAGGCTTGAGGTCGCGGCGTAGTTCCCGGCGCACGAGACCGGCTATTCGAGGGCGGTCCGTCCGGCTCCCTCCCCTTAGACAGGAGCGGGACGGACCGCGTCATCGCACCCGTCCGGTTCACTACCCTCCCCAGAGCAACCGCCGGACGGGGCGGCGTCCGCTTGCATCAGTTAGCAACGGACTTTTTCAAGTGAATCAGGCTCACGAGTTCAACACAAGACTGGGTGCGTGAACTGCCACCGGAGTCCTCCTTCTGAACGACTCGAGTGGGTGCCTGTCCCATCGCTGATGAACTGGCCGGGCGTCCGCCGTCAGCCCGAATCCGCCCAGAAGGCGGCCGTAGCACGATCACTGACCGAGAGAACTCCGATGGAACAGTTACGCCGCGGTATCGAGCGTCGGGGTCGGCACGATCTGCTTGAGCAGTAAGCTCGCGGAAGCCTGACCTCTACCGCAAGGCCGGGTCTCAACGACGATCTGACACCTGAGCAGAACGGACACGCACGATACGAGGAAGCCCCCGGCTCGCATCTCTGCAGGCCGGGGGCCTCAACTGCTTCTCAACCAAAGCGTCGGGGTAGCGGGATTCGAACCCACGACCTCTTCGTCCCGAACGAAGCGCGCTACCAAGCTGCGCCATACCCCGTGTATGACCTGCAATAGCGTACAACGAGCTCGGCCGAACTACTAAATCGTCAGGTCAGGACGGGTTTTCGAGGGCACCGGAGCTGACCGACCCGTCGGCGACCGCGGCATCGAGGCGTCCGTGGTCACCGATGTTGATGCGGCTGTACTCCACCGAGAAGTCGGCGATCGCCGCGTCGAAGGCCTTTCCCGCGTCGGCCAGGTATGCCGCGATCTCGTGGCGGGATGCGGTACGCGCGTGCGCCTGCGCCAGCACCTCGCCGCACAGCGCCCCGTAGTACTCCATCCCGGCCGGAAGCAGCGACTCCACGACCACCGACCCCTTGCCGTCGCGCAGCTGGCGCACGTAGAAGTCGGTGTCGACCGTCGCCTCCGCGCCGGCCGCACGGACCCATCCGAGGAAGATGTCGCTCGACGCCTGCAACAGTTGCTGACCGAACACGACACGCTGTCCCTGATTGGTGTACTCGCAGCCCGGCACGAACGGCGCGAGGACCGATTCGGAGGCCTCCTTGAATTGAAGAAAGAGCGGATCGGTCCCCCGCGCCCCGCCGAAGAGCGCGATCCAGCACCGGGTGCCGACGCTGCCGACGCCGACGACCTTTCGCGCCGCCTCGATGAAGGAGTACTGCGAGAACAACTCGGCGACGTGCGCGGGCAGGGTGCGCGCGTAGCGTGCGAAGGCCTCACCGAAGTAGTCGTCGAGTTGGACCTTCGACATCGACGGCGCGACCTCGGACGCCGGCACCAGCAGCGGCGGATCGCTCTTGATGTGCGCCCCCGCGAGATCGACGTAGCAGAGCTTCTCGAGCGCCTGCGCGCTGTCCCGGTGCCGCGCCTTCCGGAGCGCCTTCTGCGTCCGCTTCGACGCGGCGGTGTCGAAGCGGTCACCGAGATCGGCGACCACCTCGTCGGCGTCGACTCGCGCATACCAGCATTCGAGGGCGGGTTTGGCCTCGCTGGCGATCATCGTCTTCCGGTACGCCTTGGCCGCGAGGCGCGCCATGCTGCGGCCCGTCGTCTCGTCGAAGCCGTTCGCCTGCGACGCGATGACCATGCTGGCCGCGAGGCGCTTCACGTCCCACTCGAACGGGCCGGGGTGCGTCTCGTCGAAATCGTTGAGGTCGAAGACCATCGCGCGTTCCGGTGAGCGGAACAAGCCGAAGTTGCTCAGATGCGCGTCTCCGCACAACTGGGTCACGATGCCGGTGCTGGGAGTCGCCGCGAGGTCGGAGGCCATCACCGCCGCCGCACCGCGATAAAACGTGAACGGCGTGGCCGACATCCGCTGATGTCGCACCGGGGTCAGTTCCTGCAGCCGCGTACGGTCCTGTTCGAGGATGATCTCGAGCGAGTCCCTGCGGGTCGCGGCCTCCGGCACCGCAGCCAGTTGGTCGACGGGCAAAGCCATTGGCCGGTTCCCTTCTCTCTATTGATAGGAGACGAACCAGGGAACGGGGTCGACGTTCATGGTCCGGCGTGGAGAGAACATGGGCTTGTCCTCCGTGTAGAAATTCTTCCACCCGAGCCACGTCCGGGGAGGCAGGCCCGCGACAATCCGGTTCCACGTCTGCATCTTGACGTTCGGCACACCGTGGCCGTCGGCGTGAACGAGGAACGCGAGTTCGGTGCGCGAGGTGTCGATCTTCGATCTGTCACCCAGCATGTCGGCGTCGAACTGGTGCAGGACAAAGGCCTTCTGCGGCAGATTCCGACTCTTGACCAGGTCGGCGAGCCAGGTCGAGACCCGGTTCACCTCCGCGGGCGAGACGGACCCGATCTGCTGCAGGTGGACTTGATTCGGCTTCAGCCGCCACTCCGGGTCGAGGGCCAGGCCGACGTGCGGCTGCAGCAGCAGTTCCCGATACATCTTGGCCTGGTCGAGAAAGTCCATCCGGCCCGGTTGCAGGTCGAGGGTGACGTAGACGCCGGCCTTGCGCGCGGCGTCGACCCACGGCCGCACCGCCGCCACGTCGAGCGCCGAGGTGTAGTTGCCGCCCGGGCCGGGATCGGCGGACGCGACGGTCACGATGATCTCGAAGCCCGGGACCACCGGGACGGGCGAGAGGCGGTCGTACTGCGCTGCGACGGCTTTCGCGCGCCGGATGGACGCACTGATGCTCTGCCTGCCCAGAGGCCCCAGTTCGGGCGCACCGGGCGATCCGTAGAGCGCGACGACGCGGCGCCCCGGGAACATCAACTGTCCGCCGCCGGGGAGTTCCGGGAGGCTCCGCGCGAGTTCGACGCGGCGCGCCAGGAGCCGGGGGTCGCCGAATCCCGATCCCACCGCGAGGATCGGCGCCCCGGGCCGCGCCTTGACGAGGTTCACTGCGCGCCCGGAGCTTCTCGGATCGGGCGACGGCACGGCCGCGACCTCCGCGTGTGCCGCCTCGGCGGTCGCGATCGCGTCGTCGCCGGCCGCCGAAAGCAGCACCACGGTGCCCTCACCGCGCGTCGCGGCACCGCCGGCGAGCAACCGGACGTCGTCGGTGACCGGAACCGGCAGTGCCGGGACGCGGCCGACCCGGACCGCGCGCTCGACACCGAGTCGCTCCAATTCCGCTGCGACAGTGCGGGAATTCGTGTCATCGACCGCGAAGACCGGCACGCCATTGACGCGCGCGGCCTCCGCCGCGGCGCGGCGCTCCGACTCTCGTGCCGTCGGAGCGACCACGACCGCGGTCGGCGACGAGGCGAACAGTTCGCGACTCACGATCACGGATCCGGGCGCACCGGCGTCGTCGACGACGCGGATCGACCCTCTCGCGAACGCCACGGCCGCGGGGTCTCCGACCACGGGAATCGCCGATGCCGTCACCAGTGCGGCGACCGCCAGCGTGACGACTGTGATGTAGAACAGACGAGCGCGGCCCGTGGTGGTGCGAGCCGGCGTCATTCCTCGTCGGACTCGTACGAGTCCGCGAAGGACACCCGCGGGGTGGTCAGCGCCGAGTATCCCGCCACAGCGGCGTACACCACCGCGGCGAGGGTGAATCCGATGGCGAAGACGATCGCGGCGGCCCAGGCCACGACGCCCACAGCACTGTCGATCCCATCCAGGAGCAGCACCGCGGACGCCGCGAGGACGCCCCCGAGCAGGGCCCAGACGGCCGATCGAATGCGCGGACCGATCGCTCGGCTGAAGAACAGCCGCTCGTAAACCGCTGTCTCGAACTCTTCTACCGCGGCGAGCCGGACGGCGTCGGTGCCCGCCAGCTCGCGCAGCGACGCGGCGAGTTCGGCGTCGCGTTTGAGTACCGCGGTCTCATTCTGCCGGTATCGCACGAATGCGATGGTCGCGATGGTGGCCGCCAGCACTGCGGCGGCGGCGACGATAGCCCAGTTGTTCACGAGAGTTCACCGTACCGGGCCCCGTGCCGCGAATCACACGCGCGATGTGACAGTGCTCGCGATATTGCCGCGCGTGGCCTTCGAGTACGGGCAGAAGGCGTGCGCGGCCTGTGCCAGTTCGGCGGCCTCGGCGGTGTCGAGCCCGGGCAGATACACCTCGATGTCGGCGGTGAGTCCGAAGCCGCCGTCGGCGTCGTCGCTGCCGATGCCGATGTTCACCTTCACCGACGTGGCGTCGGTGAGAGTGGCGCCCTTGCTCTTGGCGACGTGCCGGAGCGCACCCATGAAGCACGCCGCATAGCCCGCGGAGAACAGCTCCTCGGGATTGCTGCCCTCGCCGTTGCCGCCCATCTCGACGGGCGGAGCGAGCACCAGGTCGATCCGGCCCGACTCGGAGACCACCTCGCTGTCGCGGCCGCCGCCGGTCGAGGTCGACGAGACGTGGTACACGGGGGTGACGGTCATTGCGTTCTCCTTAGTTCGGTCAACTCGAAACGGGAACGGTTCCAGGCGCATGGCCGAACCGGACCCGCTGTCCCCAAGCTACCCGCCGGAGGCGCGCCGGAAGGGTTTCATGGCCATCGACTTCGGCAGCCACTCGTTGATCGGCCTGCGCAGGGTGATGAGCGCGGAGAGGACGAGCACCCCGCATTGCACCCACGCGAGCACTCGCAGCGACGCCGAGACCTCCGGATAGTGGAACAGCAGAGCCGCACCGACGACGGTGAACAGGACCGTCACGGTGATCACCGAGAGATAGATGCTGCGCAGATTGCGGCTGTGCGCCCGCGCGGTACCGACAAGCAGCGGATATCCCAGTGCCGTGAACAGCGGGATGCCCACGAGCAGCGCGGGCGTCCAGAACGACGCCATCGAGGCCGCCTTCTCTCCCGGATCCACCCCCGGGACGTTCTGCAGACCTGGCTGCAGACGCTCGGCCATCAACCCCTCGAGCCAGGAGAGATTGGCGAATCCGTACACGACCCACGCCAGGCACGCCACCGCGGCGATCGCCCAGACCACGCGCGCGTCACGGACGAGCGCGACCGGCGGCGGGCCGGGGTCGACGGGACGCGCCGGATACCTGCCGCTGAGATCGCTGTCCTTCGACCGCCGCGCGATCTCGGCGAGGTCCTCGGCGTCGAGTTCGGCCTGCGTCGGAATCCGATCGCGGTCGGCGTCGTCGTCGAACGGTCCGGGAGTGGTCATGTCATTGATGATGGCACGACGCGCACGCCGGTCCGGTGGGCACTAGCCGGAGATCTTCAGCATCCGGGTCACGGTGCCCTGCCAGAGTGTTCCGCCCGGCGCGATCATGCCGGTGAGCTGCATCGGCTCGTCGATCGGCGCGGTCCCCACGCGCCGCGTCGCCACCCGTCGACCGGTCTGGAAGTCGACAGCGACGTAGTCGACCGGTCCCGACTGCTGCGGTCCCGGCACGTACGGGCCGTAGGCGAGACCGTGAATCAGACCGTCCGCCCGGGACAGCCGCGGCAGCGTGGCCATTCGGTCGGTGGTGTTCTCCCATACTCTCGTGCACGCCCCGTCGCGGACGTCGATGCGCGTCATACCGCCGCGGAAGGGAGCGAACGCCGGATCGCTCGGCCCACCGCTCACCGCCATCGGCGGGTACTGGAATCCGTACGTGCTGGGGATCACCAGGCTGTCGCCCCACGCCATCGGGGAGTTCTCGGTCCCCTGGTTCGGTGATGCGAAGGCCCGCGTCCGGCATACCTGCGAACCGTCGTCGGAGCGGTAGACGATCAGGTTCGGCACCGCGGCGTTGTCGACGATCGCGACCCAGCCGTCGCCGCCGGGACCGAAGTAGGTCGGCGTGGTGCCCGATCCCCAGGTCAGCTGTCCCGGCCGGCGGGCGGCACCGCGATCGTAGGCGCGCCGCCACACCGTCCGCGGCACGCCGTCGGCGTCCGCGCGCATCTCGTAGAGTGCGTGCGTGGTCAGCACCGACGCACCGGAGCGACGGACGGTGAGCCCGTTGCCCAGTTCTTCGCCCTTCGGCAGGCGCGTGGCCCCGACCCGGCCGTCGGGCAGCACGGTGCCGATGACGCCCTCGGTGGTCGCGAACCAGGTGCGCCCCTGATAGTCGGGGGCCAACCCGGTCACGCCGTCGCCGCCGAGGTATTTCGACACGTCGGTGCTCTCGTCGACGCGCAGCGCCCAGCCGGACCGCGTCCGGTGGTGACCGACCCGCAGGATCTTGCCCGAGCCGTCGGCCACCACCACCCGGTTCCGGTCGTCGAGGAACCCGTACACCCCGCCGAGGAGCTTGCCCTTGGTCAGCGGCAGCCGCGCGACGACCTGGGCGGTCCGCGGATCGAACATGGTCACCACCGGAGTGGCGAACTGCGGCGGGGTACCCGCGACGTAGGCCGTGCACAACGAGACCGGGAAGCCATCCGAGCCCACGAAAGTCGCGGCGCACACACCGCCGGGAACGCTCGACGCCGCGACATGCCCGGTCTTGCCCGGCCCGCGCAGGACGGTGCTGTCGGTCGATTCGGGATCACCGTGCATCAGCGAAGTGGAGGCCGGGCCGACGCCGGGAACGGCCGGGCTCGCCACGGCAGTCGTCGTCGACACCGTGACGAGCCCGATGACCGCCGCCGACAGGGCGATCAGGAAGCGCTTCATGTCAGTCATGACCAGTAGTCGATCACATGATCGCCGATCACGGGCGACCACTTGCACACGACCGACTGGTCAGCTGTTCAACTCACTGAGGATGAAACTCGTCGCCGGCAGCATCTTGGCCAGCATCGGCAGTGCGTGATTCACGACCAGCCCGGGGAAGATCGGCGGCGTGAAATCGTTGTCGAGCCGCACGTCCGCCCCCTGGGCCTTCCAGTCGCGGTACAGCTGCACCACCTGTCCGTGCGGGATGACGTCGTCACTGACCCCGGTGGAGATCAGCACCGGTGCGTTCGGCTTGAGGCGGCCGATCCGCTGGTCGTCGAGCATCTTCTGGACGCGGGGGTACTTCTTGATGACCGCGCTCAGCGACTTCCCGTTGCGAGTCCACTGGTCGGTGCGCTGGAATCCGTGCGTGAGACCGGTGTCGGCGATGCATTGCGTCGCGACGTCTTTCAGGGCGCGGCGCCCGGTCGCGCTGGTCTCCTTCTTCAGGATCGGGTCGAGCGCCGGATACCGCGCCACGAGTCCGTTGATGGCGTAGCCGATCGCGCCCGAGATGAAGGTGCCGTCGATCTGGCCGATCACCTTGGACAGATCCGCGGGAGGCGCACCGGCGTAGGTGGCCTTCACGTTGAGGTCGGAGGCGTAGGTGGACGCCAGCTCGGCTGCCGACGCGGTCGCACCGCCGCCCTGGGAGTAGCCGGAGAAGGCGACAGGAGCGTCCTTGGGGGCCTTGGCCACCTTGAGTGCGGCGCGGGCGGCGTCGAGCACGGCCCGACCGGACTCGAGACGGTTCACGTACGTGTGGATGCCGGGCGTGCCCATGCCGACGTAGTCGGTGAGCACCACCCGCACGCCGTTGAGCAGGAAGAGGTTCATCTCGAGCCCGGAGTAGTTGACGCCGAGACTCGGCTTGGTCGGGTCGATGGACATCGGCAGCGAGAGCATCTTCGACCCCGCGCACTGGTCGCCTTGTCCGACGGTGCCGGGCGCCAAGACGACGGTGGGCCGCGGCCCCCTGCCGTGCCACGGCGCGGTCGGCTCGACCACTGCGCCGGTGACGGCCGTCGGCTTCCCGTCCTGCCGCGTGGTCGTGTACATGATGCGGGTCGCGGTCCCCGGCCATTGGTTGCGAACGCCCGGGATCTGCAGCAGGAGCTGGGTGGGCTGGGTGCGGACCACCGATCCCGGGGTCTCCGACAACCGAGCGGGAGGGCGATAGAAGTCGCCGACGGCACCCGCGTCGCCGGTGCCGGTGACGAGCCCGGAGGCCGCGACCGCACCGACGACGGCGATCGAACCGGTGCGCCTGACGACGCTGGAAACGGATGAACTTCTGGACGAGACGAATCCCCGAATTTTTCTCACGGGAGTAATCTACGCCATAAGTTACCGCTTGGTAAGTCCCGATTTCGACGTTCCGCCGCCGACGAGCGAACCCGCCCGCCGCCGGGCGCGCGTCGTCAGACCAGCAGCTCGGCGATCTGGATCGTGTTGAGCGCGGCACCCTTTCGCAAGTTGTCTCCGGAGACGAAGAGCGCGAGGCCACGCCCCTCCGGAGCGCCCGGATCCTGACGGATACGCCCGACGAGAGAGACGTCGCCGCCGGCCGCGTCGAGCGGGTTGGGCACGTCCGCGAGCCGGACCCCGGGCGCGCCGTCGAGGATCTCGCGTGCCTGCTCGGGGGTCACCGCTTCATCGAACTCGGCGTTGATCGACAGCGAATGGCCGGTGAAGACCGGGACGCGGACGCAGGTTCCGCTGACCAACAGCTCGGGGATGCCGAGGATGCGTCGCGACTCGTTGCGCAGCTTCTGGTCCTCGTCGGTCTCACCGCTGCCGTCGTCGACGAGGTTGCCCGCGAGCGGCACCACGTTGAACGCGATCGGCGCGACGTAATTGATCTTCTCGCCGAGATCGACGGCGTGCCCGTCGTAGACGAGCTGCTCGGCGCCGTCGACGCCGGCGCGCACCTGCCCCGCGAGTTCCTGCACGCCCGACAGCCCGCTGCCCGAGACCGCCTGATAGCTGGAGACGATCAGCCGGCGCAACCCCTTGGCGTCGTGCAGTGGCTTGAGCACCGGCATCGCAGCCATCGTGGTGCAGTTGGGGTTCGCGATGATGCCCTTGGGCGGGTTCTTCGCGAGCTCACCGTTCACCTCCGACACGATCAGCGGCACATCGGGATCCTTGCGCCAGGCCGACGAGTTGTCGATCACCGTTACTCCGGCGGCGGCGAACCGCGGCGCCTGCACCTTCGACATGGTTCCGCCCGCGGAGAACAGAGCGATGTCGAGCCCCGCCGGATCTGCGGTCGTCGCGTCCTCGACCACCACTTCACCGCCGCGCCACGGCAGCTTCTTGCCCGCCGACCGCGGCGACGCGAAGAACCGCACCTCGTCGGCCGGGAAGTTCCGGTCTTCGAGGATCTGACGCATGACGCCGCCGACCTGGCCGGTGGCGCCGACTACTCCGAGTCGAATACCCATCTGAGCGTCCTCCTATCGTCCGGTGCCGCCGTAGACCACGGCGTCCTCGTCGGCGCCGAGACCGAAGGCCTCGTGCAGAACGCGGACCGCCGGATCCAGATCGGATTCACGGACGAGGACCGAGATCCGGATCTCGGAGGTGGAGATCAGTTCGATGTTGATGCCCGCGTCGCTGAGCGACTCGCAGAAGGTCGCGGTGACCCCCGGATGACTCTTCATTCCCGCACCGACCAGCGACACCTTGCCGATGTTGTCGTCGAGCACCACCTCGCGGAAGCCGATCTCCGACTTGAGCTTGCCCAGTTCGGCCACGGCGACCTCGCCGAGCTCCTTCGGCAGCGTGAAGGTGATGTCGGTCTTCCCGGTCTCCACCGCCGACACGCCCTGCAGGACCATGTCGATGTTGATCTCGGCGTCGGCGACGGCGCGGAACACCTTCGCCGCGTAACCGGGCTTGTCTTCGATGCCGACCACGGTGACCTGAGCTTCGCTGCGGTCGTGGGCGACGCCGGTGAGGATTGCTTCTTCCACGGGGATGTCCTCCATCGAGCCGGACACAACGGTGCCGGGCTTAGTCGAGTACGACGAGCGCACATGAACTGGAACGTTGTATCGGCGGGCGTATTCCACGCAACGCAGCATCAGCACCTTCGCGCCGCATGCGGCCATCTCGAGCATCTCCTCGAAAGAGATGTGATCGAGGTGCTTGGCATTGCTGACGATGCGCGGGTCGGCCGTGTAGATGCCGTCGACGTCGGTGTAGATCTCGCAGACGTCGGCCTCGAGAGCGGCGGCGAGGGCGACGGCGGTGGTGTCCGATCCGCCGCGGCCCAGCGTGGTCACATCCTTGGTGTCCTGCGAGACGCCCTGGAAACCGGCGACGAGGACGATCTTCCCCTCGTCGAGCGCACTGCGGACCCGGCCCGGAGTCACGTCGATGATCTTGGCCTTGCCGTGGCTGCTCGTGGTGATCACGCCGGCCTGCGAGCCGGTGAACGACTGCGCGTTCTCCCCGAGGCCCTCGATCGCCATGGCGAGCAGCGCATTGGAGATGCGCTCGCCGGACGTGAGCAGCATGTCCATCTCACGGTCGGGGGGATTCGGGTTCACCTGTTCTGCCAGATCGAGCAGTTCGTCGGTGGTGTCACCCATCGCAGAGGCGACGACGACCACGTCGTTCCCTGCGCGCTTGGTCTCGACGATGCGCTCGGCGACCCGGCGAATGCGCTCGGCATCCGACACCGAGGATCCGCCATACTTCTGGACGACCAGTGCCACGTCGTGCAACCTTCCTTATCTGTACAGCTGTCTCGTCTACATGAGCTTCTGCAGCTTCTGCGGGAATCGCGCGGGGTTCACCTTACCCGCCGGACCTGGCGCGGCACATTTCGCGGAGGCCACCGTAGGATCACCTCCGATGACTACCGTGCGCCCGATGTCCACCATGCGACGCTTCGGCATCACCCACGAGTTCGCCCTTCGATGCGTCGGGGTGTACCTGACGATTCGCGTCGTCGGCATCGTGATCCTCACCGTCTTCGCCGGACTCCACCACACCGGTCTCACCGCGCTGCTGTCCATGTGGGACGGCGAGTGGATGCTCGGCATCGCCCAGCACGGCTACGGCGGAATCCCCCTGTGGTTCACCGACGGAAACGGCGTCCACACGGAGTTCACCGCGTACGCATTCTTCCCCGGTTATCCGATGACGGTGCGGACCGTCGCCCTGGTCCCCGGCCTGTCGCCGTTCGCCGCGGCCATGATCGTCAACGTGGTCGCGGGATGCCTCGCCGCGGTGGCGGTGGGTCGTATCGGAGTGATCTGCTCCGGGCGGATCCGTTCCTCGGTTCGGTCGACGCCCGACCAGGCCTCGACGGCCGGACTGGTCCTGGTGGGCCTCTTCGCCGCCACGCCCATGTCGGTGGTGCTGAACATGGCCTACACCGAGGCGGTGTTCTGCGCACTCGCGGGCTGGGCGCTCGTCGGAGTCCTGGAGCGGCAGTGGCTGCTCGCCGGACTCTGCGCCCTCGGTGCCGGACTCGTCCGGCCGACCGGCGTCGCGGTGATCGCCGCCGTGATGCTCGCAGCGATCGTGGCCCGGCGCGACGGCCCTCGTGCGTGGGCCGCCGTGATTCTCGCGCCGCTCGGTTACCTCGGCTACCTGGCAGTGGTGTGGGCGCAGACCGGCTCGGCGACGGGCTGGTTTCAGATCCAGACGACGGGGTGGAACACCACATTCGACGGCGGCGCGGCCACCTGGCGATTCCTCACCCAGACGCTCGGCAGCGGATCGGACTTCTCAGCGATCGCAACGGCCCTGTTGATCATCTCGGTGCTCGTGTTGTTCGGTTGGTCGGTCGCCGACCGCGTGCCGTGGCCGGTGCTCGTCTACGCGGCGGCCGTGCTGGCGTCGATCCTGCTGTCGGACGGCCTGATGATGAGCCGTGCGCGACTGCTCCTGCCCGCGTTCGTCCTGCTGATCCCGGTGGCCGTGCGGATCGCACGACGGCCGCGGACCGAGATCATCGCCTTCCTCGCCGTCGCCGCCCTGTTCTCCGGCTGGTTCGGTGCCCGCATGCTCACGGTCTTCCAGTACGCCATCTGACGACGGCGCGCGGCTATCCCTTGATCTGAAGCCACGCCTTCGACCAACCGTCGTAGCCGACGCACTCGACGTTCTTGCGACCGTCGACGCAGTCGCGCATCGGCGTGGTCCAGTACCAGATGTGCGAGGCGTACTCGGGGTCCGCGGAGTGGTACACCGCGCAGTGCGTCCGGTCCCGCATCAGTTCGCACGCCTTCGCGTTCGCGGGTGACTCGCCGAAGTACTCCGCGACGCGCGCGTTGACCCGCGCGCTCACGATGTAGTCGACCCAGCGGTACGCGCAGTTCGGATGCTCGGCCCGGGAACTGATCATCCACGAGTCCGACCACCCCGTCGATCCCTCATCGGGCAGCACCGTCGCCACCGGAGCACCGCCGTCGCGGGCGAGGTTGGCCGCCATCTGCCACGTGGAACCGAGCACGCTCCAGCCCGCGCTGAACGCCTGCACCTCGCGGACGATGTCGTTCCAGTACTCGCCGACCGCTCTGCGCTGCTCCTCGAGCAGCGCGACGGCCGCGTCGAACTGCCTCCGGTCGAGCGCGTAGGGATTCGTGATGCCGAGATCGGGCCGGTGCCGCATCAGATACAGCGCGGCGTCGGCGATGTAGATCGGCGAATCGTAAGCTGTCACCCGGCCCGCATAGCGCGGCGCGTCCTCGAACACGGCCCGCCAGGACGTGGGCGCGGGTCGCACGACGTCTGTGCGATACATCAGGAGATTGGCACCCCAGCCGTGCGGCACACCGTAGGTGATCCCGTTCTTCGCATTCCACGGCTTGCCCTTCAAGAAGGGATAGATGTCGGAGTACGAGGGGACCAGCGCGGTGTTGATCGGCTGTACGTCACCGGCGTCGATCAACCGCAGCGACGCGTCGCCCGATGCCGAGACCACGTCGAACTGACCGGTCCGCATCAAGGACACCGCTTCGTCGGAGGTGCCGAAGGTCTTGACCTCCACCTGGCAGCCGGTCAGGTCCCGGAACGGCTGCACCCAGTTCACGGACCGGTTGTTGCTCCCGTCCTCGGCGTAGCCCGGTCATGCCAGGACGTTCAGCACGCGCTCTGCCGGACCGAGGACCGATCGCATGGGCACCGGGCCGGGACCGGCGGTGCTGCAACCGGCCACGAGTGCGGTCGCCGCGACGAGGATCGTCGCGGCGGCCAGCCTGCCGATCGTGGCCACGCCTCTCCTTGCCGGCCGCCGTGGGCGGCCTCCACAGCCCGTTGTACTCCACCCGGGACCGTCGCGGTCCGCGATCGAATCACCGGTGTGCTTCTGATGTCGATCGGCCGGAAACGAGGTCGCTGACCACCGCATATCCGGCGTAGCCTGAACGGGCCGCGGTCGCGCTTGCATCGCCGGCCGCGCCCGCGATCCACACCTCACAGATCTGGAGCCCGCACGCATGCCCTCGGTCCCGCCGCCCACCGGCACCGCACCCGCGGCCGATCGGAAGACATGGTTCGGGCTCGCGGTTCTGATGCTGCCGGTACTGCTGGTCTCGATGGACTTCTCAGTGCTGTACCTGGCGATGCCGACGATCACCGCGGCGCTCGACCCGTCGGCCACACAGCAGTTGTGGATCCTCGACATCTACGGGTTCCTGATCGCCGGGCTGCTCATCACGATGGGCAACCTCGGCGATCGGATCGGGCGACGGCGGATTCTGCTGTGCGGCGCGGGTGTCTTCGGCGGTGCGTCGGTGCTCGCCGCGTTCTCGCCCGGTGCCGGGGCTTTGATCGCGGCCCGCGCGTTGATGGGCGTGGGAGGTGCGACGCTGATGCCCGCGAGCCTCGCGCTGATCGCCAACATGTTCACGCGCAGTCACGAACGCGCTCGCGCCATCGGGGTGTGGACCTCGGCGTTCGCCGGCGGTGCCGCTATTGGCCCGGTTCTCGGAGGCCTTCTGCTGCACCACTATTGGTGGGGAGTGGTGTTTCTGATCAACGTGCCGGTGCTCGCGGTGCTCTTCGCGGCGGGGCCGTTCGTCCTCCCCGAGTACCGATCGGCCCGCACCGGTCGGTTCGACGTCGTCGGTGTCGCGCTGTCACTGCTCGGCGTCCTCCCCGCCGTCTACGCGGTCAAGGCGCTCGCGACCGAGGGGGTCTCGCCGCTTGCGGCGACGGCGGGTCTGGTCGGCATCGCGATGTTCGCAGTATTCCTCCGCCACGAGGCGCGCACGCGAGATCCCCTCCTGGACTTGAACCTGTTCCGCAACCCCACGGTGAGCGTGTGCCTCGCCATCGCGCTGGTGGGAATGATGGCCGAGGGCGGCATCGCCTATCTCTCGAACGTCTATCTCCAGTCGGTGCTGGGCCACGACGTTCTGGCCGCGGCGCTCGCCGGACTCCCGATGGCGGTGACGATCGCCGTCTTCTCCGTCGTCGCCGATCGCATCGCCCGACTGGTCGGAAAGCGGTACGCCCTCGCCGGCTCGCTGGTGGTCGCCGCGACGGCGAATCTCGGATTCATCGCACTGGGCACCACGTCGTCGCTGTTGGTGTACATGGCCCTGAGCGCTCTCGCCGGAATCGGATACGGTGTGCAGTTCTCGCTGGTGACCGACGTGGTGGTCGGCGCCGTGCCGCCGGAGCAGTCCGGTGCCGCGTCGGGCATCTCGGAGACCTGTTTCGAACTGGGAACCGCCCTCGGCCTGGCTCTCTTCGGCTCGCTGGCCACCGCGGTCTTCCTGTCCCGCGGCGGCGACAGCGGGGTGACGGGATCGCTCGGTGAGACCCTCGTCCGCGCCGACGCCATGAGCACCGGCGGAGACGCCCTGGCAACGGCCGCGCGAGAGGCCTTCGTCGACGGACTGCACGCGACCACACTGGTGAGCGGACTGCTGCTCGCGGTGTTGAGCATCGTCACCGTCCTCGCGATGCGCCGCCGCGAGCACCGCGCCGAAGCAGCCGTCGAGGTGTGACGACGAAGACGCGGGCCCCGACGTCCACAGTCGAGACCCGCGCCCTGCCGCAGGAGTGCGCCTACTCGGCGCATCCGTTCACGAATCAGCGGTGCCAGAGAATCTCTTGCCCGAGAATCGCATTCACACCCATGGCGAATCCGTCCCACACCGGCAGCCAGACGCTGTTGTAGAAATCGGACTGTGCGAAGGCGACCCCGAGGTCGCCGATGATCGGCACCTCATGCCACTGCACGCTTCCGCTGCTGCTGCCCATCTCGTCTCCATTTCTCTAAAGAATTTGTAAACAAGGTGATCCTAACCTAACTTTTTGTGATGGCAACCGGCCCCGGCATCGCCGGACTCAAGTGCTATCGTTGATGTCATGCAGCGTGCACTCCTCCTCGGTTGCCGCGGCGGGGTCTGATCCGACCGGCCCTCCGTCGCGGGGCCTCTTCACGCGCCGGTCAAAACCCCTTCTTTTGATCAGGAGATTGACCCCTCATGGCACCAGCAGACGCTTTCACCTCCGGTCCGAGCCGCATCGTCGAGCCCAACGGACCCATCCCGGACGGCCAGCCCAGCTGGAACCCGCAACGCAATTCGGCGATGCCCGTCCACCGCTACCGCAGCTTCGCCGATGAGGTCGAGAAGATCGCGCTGCCCGACCGCACTTGGCCCGACAAGGTGATCGACCGGGCACCGATGTGGTGCGCCGTCGATCTGCGCGACGGCAACCAGGCTCTGATCGATCCGATGAGCCCGGCCCGCAAACGACGCATGTTCGATCTGTTGGTCCGCATGGGCTACAAGGAGATCGAGGTGGGCTTCCCCTCCGCGAGCCAGACCGACTTCGACTTCGTCCGCGAGATCATCGACGAGGGCGCCATCCCCGACGACGTGACCATCCAGGTGCTGACCCAGGCCCGCCCGGAACTGATCGCCCGCACCTACGAGGCCTGCGCCGGCGCGCAGAACGTGATCGTCCACTTCTACAACTCCACGTCGGTCCTGCAGCGCCGCGTCGTATTCCGCGCTGACAAGGCCGCGATCACCAAGATCGCCACCGACGCGGCCGAGCTGTGCCTGGCCGAGGAGCAGAAGTACCCCGACACCAACTGGCGTTACGAGTACTCCCCCGAGAGCTACACGGGCACCGAGTTGAGCTACGCCAAGGAGGTCTGCGACGCCGTCTCCGAGGTGATCGCCCCGACCCCCGACAAGCCGTTGATCATCAACCTGCCCGCGACCGTCGAGATGACGACGCCCAACGTGTACGCGGACTCCATCGAATGGATGCACCGGAATCTGGCGCGCCGTGACTCGATCATCTTGAGCCTGCACCCGCACAACGACCGCGGCGAGGGCGTCGCGGCCGCCGAACTGGGTTACATGGCGGGCGCGGACCGGATCGAGGGCTGCCTGTTCGGCAACGGCGAGCGCACCGGCAACGTCTGCCTGGTGACTCTCGGCATGAACCTGTTCAGCCGCGGTGTCGACCCGCAGATCAACTTCTCGGACATCGACGAGATCCGCCGGACCGTCGAGTACTGCAACCAGCTGAACGTTCCCGAGCGGCACCCGTACGGCGGCGACCTGGTCTACACCGCGTTCTCCGGCAGCCATCAGGACGCCATCAACAAGGGCCTCGACCAGATGAAGGTCGACGCCGACGAAGCCGACAAGGACGTCGACGACATCTTGTGGCAGGTCCCTTACCTGCCCATCGACCCGAAGGACGTGGGCCGCAACTACGAGGCCGTGATCCGGGTGAACAGCCAGTCCGGCAAGGGCGGCGTCACGTACATCATGAAGGCCGACCACGGACTGGATCTGCCGCGTCGACTGCAGATCGAGTTCAGCCGCGAGATCCAGAAGATCACCGACGGCGAGGGCGGCGAGGTGAACCCGAAGGCGATGTGGGACGTGTTCTCCCGCGAGTACCTGGAGCCCGTGAAGCCACTCGAGCGGGTGCGGCAGCAGGTTTCGGCTGCCGAGACCGACGACGGCGAGGACTCGGTGACCGCGACGGTTCTCGTCGACGGCACCGAGAAGGAGATCTCCGGATCGGGCAACGGTCCGCTGGCCGCTTTCGTCGACGCACTGTCGACCATCGGGTACGACGTCCGGGTCCTCGACTACTCGGAGCACGCGATGACGGCCGGCGGCGATGCCGAGGCCGCGAGCTACGTCGAGGCGGAGATCAACGGCGAGACGGTATGGGGCGTCGGCATCGCCTCGTCGATCACGACCGCGAGCCTGCGCGCCGTCGTCTCCGCGGTGAACCGGGCCTTCCGCACCGAGACGCCGGCCGAGACCGCCGCCGAGGGCGCCCGCACGTGGGCTCCCTGACGCGCCCGCGTCGCAGCCGAACCGAGCACTGAACCCCGAACGCACCGAACCCCGCGAGCCGAAGCTCGCGGGGTTCGGTGCGTTCACGCCCGGTGCCCGGCTGTCAGAAGAGTCCTCGGACGAGGTCGGAGACGACACCGCCGCCCAGACTGCCGCTGCTGCTGCCGAGGCTTCCGTCGCCGTCGGGAGTTCCGGGAGTCGGAGGATCGGCGTCGTCATTCACCGAGACGATGACCGGACCGGAGATAGCACCGGAATGGCCCGCCGTGCCGCTGTAGACCGCGGTGACGGTGAAGTCTCCGGCGGCCGCGAACGCGTGCTGCAGCTTCGCCGCGCCGCCGGAGACCGTCACGGGCCCGCCGACGTCGTCGCCGTTGACCTTGAACTGCACTGTCCCGCCGGTCAGGTCGGCCGGCGTCAGCTCCGCCTTGAGCTCCACTGCGGCACCCGGCTTCGCGGTCGCGGGAGCGATCACCTTCACCGTGGTCTCCGTCTCGCTCGGCTCGGGATCGGAGACCTTGATGGTCTTGGCCTCCGACGTCGAGCCGGAGAACCCGGCCGCACCCGAGAACACCGCGGCGACCTCCTTGTCCCCGGCCGAGGCGAACGAATGCTTCAGCACAGCCGCACCGCCGGAGACAGCCACCGGAGCACCCAGATTCGCTCCATCAGCCTTGAACTGCACAGTGCCCCCACCCGGATTCGGTGACACCGACGCCGACAACGTCACCTCGTCACCGGTCGTCGCGGCGCCCGGCACCGACAAGGTGGTCACCGTGTCCTCATCCACCGGCGCGGCATCCACGCGAATGGTGGCGAGCGGACCGGCGCCGGCATTGGTCGGGCCACCGTCGCTGTCGCGCGGCGAGCAACGGGTCGGGGCCCACTGAGTACCGAACAGACTGGCCTTCGCCAACTGTGTACTGAAGTTCTCGTTCGCGTTCTGGTTCGCGGCGTTACCCGCGATCCGCACGGTGGGCTCGATGACGCCGGCGGTGCCCGCCTTCAGCGTCACGTCGATCGCCGGCATGCGGAACCACGTCTCACCGCTCGAATTGGTGGTGCCGTCGAGGTTCTTCTTCGTCTTCGGGATGACGATGCCGCCCTCGCTGTTCGTGCTCGACGTAGGGCTGTTCGCGATGACCTGGTTGTTGCCCGACAGCCTGATGACCGAGCCCGTCGGGCTCACATTCCCGCTGTTGTCGACCAGCAGAACATTCGGCGCCACGCCACTGAGGCCGACGGACGATCCCGCCACCACATCGGCGCTGACGAAGGTGGAGTTCGCCGGGACGGCGAAGTCGTACTTCAAACGCGACAGGTTGGTGGTGGTGGCACCGGAATCCTTGTCGGGGAACGAGGACGGGTTCGGCTGAATCCGGATCGTGAACTTCTCGCCCTCGGACACCGACTCCGGAGCGTCGACGGTGATCGTGTTGCCGACAGGCTCGTGTTGCCGACAGGCTTCTTGACCGTCACGATCGAACTCGCCACGCAGATCGACTGGAAGGTGGTGTCGGTCGTCGCCGCCGAGGCCGGCGCGTCGACGACCACCATCGCTCCGGCTAGAAGTACCGATCCGCTCGCCACGGCGAGCACTCGGCTGGTGGACAGTCTCATTCAAGAATCCTTCACTGGGATGATTGACAACGTTCGTAGGACAGGTATGTCAGGAAAGCCGTGGCCGGGAATCGCGAAATGTGACCAGAGGCACAAAAGTCCTCTTTACCGGCGGGTCGTCGTCCGAATAGACGACAGAACTGGTCAAAACAGTGCGAGTGCGAACACCGAATCCGCCGCCGTGGCTCATGGGTGGGCCGTACGGCCTGACGATCAGTCACGAGGTCGGTTGCGAGATCTCACCGCGAGGCGCCGCGTACCTGGATTGGCTCACAGCTCGCTGACCGGAAGCTATCGCTCCGACAGGTACAGCGCCCGAGCCTCCCGCACGTTGCGTCCACGCAACGCGCGCACGACGTCGGCCGGAACCTCGACGAACTCGTAGTCGGCGTCCAGTCCGCCGAGCGCCAGCGCGATCCACCCCGGATCGTCGGTCTGCATGGTGACCAGGCAGCCGTCGGGGTGCTCGGTGACCTCCGACCACCGGCCGATGCGGCCGCGCACCGCCTCCGGCTCGGCGTGAACCACGGCGCGCACCTGGAGTTGGTCCCGGCCTCCGCGCAGGCTCTCACGCACATAGGCCGCGGGGTCGCCGCCCGGCACCGCACGCGGCGCGAACCGCCGCTTCTGCGGTTGAGCAGCGCTGAGCCGGTCGAGCCGGAACGTGCGCCAGTCCTGACGATCGAGGTCGTACGCGAGCAGGTACCACCGGCGACCGACGGGAATCAACCGCAGCGGCTCGGTGCGGCGAGTGCCGGACGCACGTCCGGCCCGCGGTGCGGGCGCGTAATCGAAGGTGAGCTCCGTCGCGTCCCGGCACGCCAATGCCACTGTCGTCAGGGTCTCGGCGTCCACGGCCGGCGCCTGCTGTTCGCCGGGGAGCAACACGCTCATGGCCCGCAGCGCATCCGCACGCCGGCGCAGCCGAGGCGGCAGCACCTGCATCACCTTGGCCAGCGCCCGCACCGAGGCCTCCGCCATACCGGCGGCCGAACCGTGCGCGGCCGTCCGCAGCGCACTCACGATCGCGACGGCCTCCTCCTCGTCCACAACCAGCGGCGGCAGCGACCCGCCGGGAGCCAGTTGGTATCCGCCGCCGCTGCCCCGCACCGACTGCACCGGATAGCCGAGATCCCGAAGCCGTTCGACGTCGCGGCGCACGGTCCGCTCGGTGGTCTCCAGACGGTCGGCCAGTTCCACCGCCGACCACAGGCGGTGCGCTTGGAGCAGCGCCAGCAGCTTCAGCGTCCGCGTCGTCGTATCGGCCATGACTGCATCATGCCCCAAACAACGGACAGAAACTGACCGGATTATCCGCCGCTCTTCCGGACGGGAATCGTCCGCAATGGTTCGTAGCGTCATCGGTGCAACAGACCCCCATCACCACAGGAGTTCCCGATGACCGTCACAGCCGAGCCCCCTCCCCTGGCAACCGCGTCCACGAGGAGTTTGGACAGTCCGCCGATCGTCGGGCGCGCCCGGACCGTCGCCTTGGTCTGCCTGTTGGCGGCGTCGTTCATGGAGTTGATGGACGCCACGGTCGTCAACGTCGCACTGCGGACGATGAGTGCCGATCTCGGCGCGTCGCCGACCGCGATGTCGTGGATCGTCGCGGGCTATCCGCTCGCCTACGCGACCGGGCTCGTGCTCGGTGCCCGTCTGGGAGATCGGTTCGGTCGACGCCGACTGTTCCTCATCGGTCTCGTCGCCTTCGGCGTCACCTCACTGGCCTGCGGTCTCGCCGACACGCCGACGCAACTCGTCGTGTTCCGGATCCTGCAGGGTGCCGCGGCGGCACTGATGATCCCGCAGGTGCTGACCAACATCCAGGTGCTCTATCCACCCGCCGAACGCGGCCGCGCGATGGGACTGTTCACCTCCGTCATCGGGATCGCCGCCGTGGCCGGTCCGGTGCTGGGCGCCGTCATCACCTCGGGCGACTGGTTCGGACTCTCGTGGCGGCCGGTGTTCCTCATCAACGTCCCGGTGGCGCTGCTCGCCCTGGTCGCGGCGCGCGTCTTCATCCCGGAGACTTACGCTTCCCGTCCCGCGCCCATCACGCCGATCTCCGCGGCGCTGCTCGGCGGTTCGCTGGCAGCGTTGATGGCGCCGGTCACACTGGGACCGGAGAATGATTGGCCCGCTTGGGGATTCGTCATGATGGCGGCGGGCGTCGCCGGCCTTGCACTCTTCGCTCGGCGGCAGGTCATCACTGCTCGCGCAGGCGGAACACCGCTGGTTCCGCCCGCGGTGTTCCGGTCTCGTTCGTTCACCGCGGGGCTGACCGCGTTCACCGCACTGAGCATCCCGACCGGCGGGTACTTCCTCGTCCAGTCCCTGCACGTCCAGGCCGCGCACGGCTGGTCGGTCCTGCACACCGGCCTGATGTGGGTGCCGTTCTCGATCGCCGTACCCGTCTTCGCCGGTCTGTCCGCGACTGTCCTGGCCGCCCGATTCGGCAAGCACGTCCTGCAGGGCGGAGCGTGGGTGTTCATCGTCGGGATGACGTCCATGATCGTCGCCGACCGCTCGGCCCATCCGGCCCTGTGGTTCACCGTCGCACTCATCGTCGCAGGCGCTGGTTTCGGACTCATCGTCGGGGCCGCCGGCCTGCTGGTTCTGAACGACGTGCCGGTCGGGCTCGCCGGCGCGGCGTCCGGCGTGTTCAACACCGTGCAGGCACTGTCGGTGGCGACGGGTGCGGCGGTGATCGGCACGGTGTACTCGTCGGTGTCGAGCGCATACGGCCTCGCCACCGGCTACCGGGTCTCGTTCCTGGTGATGATCGGACTGGTCGCGGTCGGTGCAGCGGCCGCCCAACTGATGCCGAAGCCCGTGCGGATCGCGGTGTAGCGGCCCAGGCGGGGCGAGGACGTCCGCCCGGCGGGAGCGCCGGGCGGACCCTCTATCCGGCCGAGGCGACCGCCTTCGCCACAGCCTCGCCCATCCGCCGGACGGTGGCCTGCGCGTCCGGGCTCAGCAGCGCCATATTCGCGAATCCGTGGATCATCGTCCCGGCGCGTTCCACGGTCACCGGGACGCCGGCCTGTTCGAGCGCAGCCGCGTACTCGAGGCCTTCGTCCCGCAGCGGGTCGAACCCGGCGACCACCACGTGGGCGGGCGACAACCCGGAGAGATCTTCGGCAAGCAATGGCGAGACCCGAGGATCGGACAGTTGGTCGCGCGAAGCCAGGTAGGTGTCGCAGAAGTAGTCGATCTGTTCCTCGGTGAGGTAGTAGCCGGTGGAGAACTCATGGACCGACGGCCGCTTCCGCGACATGTCGACCACCGGATAGATCAGCAATTGCAGACACGGGGTGATCTCCTCGCCACGCACCTGCTGTGCGACGACCGCAGCGAGATTGCCTCCCGCGGAATCACCGGCCACCGCGATCTGACGCGGATCGACGCCCCAGTCCGGCGCCTTCTCGACGGCGTAGCGCCAAGCCGCCACGGAGTCGTCGACCGCCGCCGGGAAGAGGTGCTCGGGGGCCAACCGGTAATCCACCGACAGCACGTCGGCGCCCGAGGCGATCGCGAGCGCCCGGACCACCGAGTCGTGGCTGGCCCGGCTGCCCAGGACGAACCCGCCGCCGTGATAGAAGACGATCAGTCCTCGGCCCTTGCCCTCGAGGCTGTATCGCGTGACGGGCACGCCTCCGGCGTCGGTGTCGATCACCAGATCCTCTTCGACGGCGAACGGCTCGAAGGCCTCCGCCATCATCGCGCTGTGATAGTCCATCGACTGCCGTGATCGGGAGACCAGATCGCCGACCAGCGCCAACGATGGAATGTAGGCCGCCGCGGTCACGACCAGTGCGAGCATCGGGTCGAGACGATCACCGTCGCCGTTCACCGTCGTCAGGCGGCTCATCGCCTTCCGCACGGGTGCGGGCAGTTTGGCCGACGCCTTGAGCGCGGTCCGCTGGATCTTGAATGACATGGGCAGTTCGACTGCTGTTGCGCGACTCACAGTGCAGAACTTATCACCGTCAACTCATCGGGTCAACCCTCAGATAAGAACAGTTGACTGTGCAGTTAGCTGTCTAATTGCTAGAGTTGCACTCATGGTCCAGCACTCGTCCGCCGAAGTCGGAAACCGTCTGCGCGCAACGATCGCCGAGCTGAACCGGAAACTGAGGGCCAATTCGTCGGTCCTGGACCTCACCCGTTCGCAGTCGGCCGTGATCGGCTACCTCGATCGCCACGGCGCCTGTTCCACAGCCGATCTCGCCCGTGCGCACGGTGTGCGTCAGCAGTCGATGGCCGCGATCGTCGCCGCCCTCACCGACGCCGGCCTGGTGGTCGGCTCCCCCGATCCGACCGATCGCCGCCGCACCTTGCTCGCCCTCTCCGAGAACGCCCGCACGGAACTGACCACCGGACGGCTCCAGCGAGCGGACTGGCTCGCGCACGCCGTCGACGCGGCCCTCACTCCGGACGAGGTGGCCCGCCTGGCCGATGCGATCGAGTTGCTCGGCCGCATCGCGGACCAGCCCTGAAGCACCTCCGCCCCACGAAAGGATCACCATGCCTGTCACCGCAGTCGACCGCGACGCCGCACTGATCGTCATCGACCTCCAGAAGGGGCTGTCGGGCCGCGACCTCGCACCGCACAGCTTCGCGGACGTGGTCGAGCGTTCCGCGGCGCTGACCGACGCGTTCAGCGCGCGAGGGCTGCCGGTGGTCATCGTCACCGTCGACGCCGTGCCGCCCGGCCGCACCGACCTCTCCGGCCCGCCCATGGAGTTCCCCTCCGGCTGGAGCGACTCGGTAGCACCCTTCTCCGACGCCCCGGACGCGTGGCGCGTCACGAAGCGGTCGCCGGGCGCCTTCACCGAGACGCCCCTGCACCGACTGCTGCGCGAGCGTGGCGTCACCCAGGTGGTGGTGGTCGGCGTGTCGACGTCGATCGGCGTCGAGATGACCGCGCGGCAGGCCTACGAGCTCGGATACAACGTCACCGTCGCCCTCGACGCCTGCTCGGACAGCGAAGGGTCGCGGCACGCCTACAGCGCCGCCTCCGTCCTGCCGAAGGTCGCCGAGACGGGATCGGCCGCGGACGTCATCGCTGCGCTGACCCGGGCGTGAGAACAGACACCGACCGCCGCCTCGACGCCCATCCGTTCGGCATCGGATTCACCGCGCCGCTGATCCTGGCGTCGGTCCTCAACCCGATCAACAGCTCGCTGATCGCGACCGCGATGGTGGGCATCGGCGTCGACTTCCACCGCGGCCCCGCCGACACCGCGATCCTGATCTCGGTGCTCTATCTGTGCAGCGCCGTCGCCCAGCCCACCATGGGCAAGCTGGGCCCGCTGTTCGGCGAGCGGCGCGTGATGATCGCGGGGATCGGGCTCGTGCTGACCGCCGGCGTCATCGGCGCAGCGGGCTGGTCGTTCGGGGCGCTGGTGGCCTCCCGCGCACTGCTCGGCGTCGGCACCTCCGCCGCGTATCCGATGGCGATGTCGCTGATCCGCAAGCGGTCGGACGCCGCCGGCGTCGGAGTGCCCAGCCGGATCCTAGGCGTCTTCTCGATCACCGGACAGGTGATCGCGATGGTCGGACTGCCGATCGGCGGCGTCCTCACCGGCGTCTTCGGCTGGCGAGCGGTGTTCTTCATCAATGTTCCCGCCGCCCTCGCCGCTCTGCTCCTGGTGCTCACCGGTGTGCCGAAGGACACCGTGGCCTGGCCGACCGACCTGCGTCGGACTCTGACCGCCGTCGACCCTCTGGGCATCGTGGCGTTCGCCGTGGCGATCGTCAGCGCACTCCAATTCATCGACTCGCCCAGCGCGTCGACGTGGTGGCTCGCGGCGGTGGCCGTGGCGGCGACCGCCGTCCTCATCGGATGGGAACGCCGGTTCTCGACTCCGTTGATCGACGTCCGGATGCTGGTGTCGAACCGCCCGCTGATCCGCACCTATCTGCGGCAGACGCTCGCCTCGCTCGGCATGTACACGACCATGTACGGCGTCAGCCAATGGATGGAGGACGCGGCCGGCTACCGGCCGACGCAGGTCGGCATGCTCCTCGCTCCGATGTCGGCGACGAGTATCGTCGTCGCCGCCGTCTGTTCCCGGCGCAGCACCGTCCGCAGCCCGCTGATCGCGACCGGCATGGCGTTCTGCGCGGCCGGAGCCGTGATGCTCGCGCTGCGCCACGACGCCCCGGTCTGGGCGATCCTCGCCATGTCGCTGCTGGTCGGTCTGGCGAACGGCCTGAACAGCTTCGCCAACCAGGCGGCCCTCTTCATGCAGTCCCCGGCCGACCAGGTGGGCGTCGCATCCGGCCTGTACCGGACCTTCGCGTACATCGGCGCCATCACCTCCGCGGGCCTGATCGCCGCGGCGTTCGGCAGTCGGGCCACCGACGCCGGGTTCCACATCGTCGGATGGGCCACCATGGCGATCGGCCTGTGCGCGGCGACCCTGACATTGACCGACCGCACGCTGCCGCGACACGCGTGAGCTGGGCTGTCACCGCCCTCACAGTCGGCGCCGGGCGATCGTGCTCCCCGGATATGGGAAACTCGTGGAATGTCGGAAGCCCGCCGCATCCCTGACCGTCCGCGCCCGCCCGTCCGCACTCGCGTGGCACTCACCGCCGCTGCCGCGGCCCGCTGGGCCTCGCGTGCCGCCGGCCGTGGGAAGGGCTCGATGATCGGCGGCCTCGTCGCTGAGAAGATCGATCCGCGCATCATGCTCCGGCTCGCCGCCGGCCGCGAGATCGCGCTGATCACCGGAACCAACGGCAAGTCGACGACCACCCGCATGACCGCCGCCGCCCTCGCCGGGCTCGGCGAAGTGGCGACCCAGGCCGACGGCGCCAACATGGACGCGGGCATCATCGCGACGCTCAGCCTCCAGCCCGACGCCCCGGTCGCCGCGCTGGAAGTGGACGAACTGCACGTGGCCCACGTCGCCGACAACACGTCGCCGCGTGTCTTCACCCTGTTGAACCTCTCCCGCGACCAGCTCGACCGCGTCGGCGAGATCAACATCATCGAGCAGAGTCTGCGCGGGGGAATCGCCCGCCACCCGGACGCGGTGGTGGTCGCGAACTGCGACGACGTGCTCGTCACCTCGGCGGCCTTCGACGCTCCGAACGTGGTGTGGGTGGCCGCGGGGGCCGGCTGGGTGGGCGACTCGGTGAGCTGCCCGCGGTCGGGAGAGCCGATCGTGCGCCACGGTGAGGACTGGTACTCGACCGGCGACGAGCGCTTCCGGCGCCCGGCCCCGCAGTGGTGGTTCGACGACGACAAGATCTACGGCCCGGACGGGTTCGTCGCACCGATGGCGTTGAGGGTGCCGGGCCGGGCCAATCGCGGCAACGCCACCCAGGCCGTCGCGACCGCCGTCGCGATGGGCGCCGACCCCGCGGACGCCGTCGCGGCCGTCGGCACCGTCGGCGAAGTGGCCGGCCGATACGGGACCGTGCAGCTGGGCGACCATCGGATCAGGACCCTGCTGGCGAAGAATCCGGCCGGCTGGCAGGAGGCCCTGGCGATGATCGACACCGACGCCGACAGTCTGGTGATCGCGGTGAACGGGCAGGTCCCCGACGGGGAAGACCTCTCGTGGCTCTGGGACGTGCGCTTCGAAGAGTTCGAGCAGGTCGAGGTGGTCGCCTCGGGCGAGCGCGCCGCCGACCTCTCGGTGCGTCTGCTGTACGCGGGCGCCGAGCACACGGTGACCGACGATCCGTTCGCGGCGATCGCCGCCTGTCCACCGGGCCGAGTGGAAGTGCTCGCCAACTACACCGCATTCCGCGACCTCGGCGTCGCACTGGAACGCGCCGGAGCCCGGCCGGTCGAGAACACTGTGGAGGACAACGCCCGATGAGCGAATCGACCCTGCGGATCGGTCTGGTGCTTCCCGATGTGATGGGCACCTACGGCGACGGCGGAAACGCCCTCGTCCTGCGACAGCGTGCGCGCATGAGAGGCATCGACGCCGAGATCGTCTCGATCACGCTCGACGACGAGGTACCCGAGTCGCTCGACGTCTACACGCTCGGCGGCGCCGAAGATTACGCCCAGCGGCTCGCCACCCGTCATCTGCAGCGGTATCCGGGGCTGCAGCGCGCGGCGGACGCCGGACGCCCGGTGCTCGCGATCTGCGCGGCGATCCAAGTGCTGGGTCACTGGTACGAGACCGCTGCGGGCGAGCGCGTCGCGGGGATCAGCATGCTCGACCTCACCACCTCTCCGAGGCAGTCCCGGGCGATCGGCGAGCTCGTGACCGCACCGATCATCGACGGTCTCAGCCAACCGCTCTCCGGGTTCGAGAACCACCGCGGCGCGACCTCCCTGGGCGCCGCGGCCGCACCGCTGGGCCGGGTCCGCCACGGTGTCGGCAACGGCGCCGGCGCCGGCGTGGAAGGCGCCGTGCAAGGCAGTGTCGTCAGCACCTACATGCACGGCCCGGTCCTCGCACGAAATCCCGAACTGGCCGACTATCTGCTGTCGAAGGCGGTCGGCACGGAACTGGAGCCTCTCGACCTGCCGCAGGTGGACCGGCTGCGCCGGGAACGGCTCGCCGCCGCTCGCTAACCGAGCACCCGGCACCTCGCCCGCGTGTCGTCGACCGCGAACCAGCCCTCCTCGAAGTCCTGCCACCGGGCCAGATGATCGCGTTCGGCCTCGCCGTCACGCTGCACGGTTCGGCGCAACCGGTCGGCGGCGGGAGGACCGTCGATCCAGAACCGATGCGTGAAACGATCGGCCGTGCAGCGCCGCGCCGACGTCACGCCCTCGACGATCAGAATCGGCTGCCACCGCATCCAGACCTCCGGCCCCACCTCCGGTCGGCCGTCCACCCAGACCCGGGGCCGATAGAAGTAGTCGTGACGCCGTTCGTAGGCGCGGATCACATCGTGAACCAGTTCCGGCCACCACGAGGCGGGGTCGTCCCACGTCGCGTAGTCGTCGGTGCTGACCAGCACTGAGGCGCGGCCGCGCTCGGCGAGCGCACGGACGAGCTGCGCTGCGAACGTGCTCTTGCCCGCCCCCGACGGACCGTCGATCGCCACCATGGCGTCGGTCAGCCCTCCGCGGACCGCGATCTCGTCGGCCAGCCACGCCCAGTCCTGCGGTGAGGGATCGCGCTCCGCCGGTGGAAGGTGGTCGTCGGCCAACGCTCAGACCAGGATGCGCCGACCGGACAGCGCGCGGCCGAGGGTCAGTTCGTCGGCGAACTCGAGGTCGCCGCCCATCGGAAGTCCCGACGCCAGACGGGTCACGGACAGCCCGGGGAAGTCTTTGAGCATGCGCAGCAGATATGTCGCCGTCGCCTCGCCCTCGGTGTTGGGATCGGTCGCGACGATGATCTCGGAGACGTCCTGGCCGTCGGGCTGGTCGCCCAGACGACGCAGCAGTTCGCGGATCCGGAGCTGGTCGGGGCCGATGCCGGACAGCGGGTCGAGCGCACCGCCGAGGACGTGGTAGCGGCCGTCGAACTCCTTGGTCCGCTCGATCGCGTAGATGTCCTTCGGCTCCTCGACCACGCAGATCTTCGTGACGTCCCGGCGGGGGTCGCCGCAGATGCGGCACAGCCGATCGGCGGCGACGTTGCCGCACTCGACGCAGAAGGTGACGTCGTCGCGCACGTGTCCGAGGGCGGCGATCAGCCGGTCGATCTCCACGTTCTCGCCCGCGAGCAGGTGGAAGGCGATCCGCTGAGCACCCTTGGGACCCAGCCCGGGAAGTTTCGCGAGCTGGTCGATCAGATCCTGGATCGGGCCTTCGTACATGCGCCAGTCCGTCAGCCCAGGCCGGGCAGTCCGCCGCCCGCCAGCGGCCCCATCTTCTCCGCGACCAGGGCATCGCGCTGAGCCACGAAGTCGGCGAACGCACCGACGATCAGATCCTGCAACGTCTCGACGTCCGCGGGATCGACCACCTCCGGCGAGATCTCGACGGCGGAGACCGTCCCGGCGCCGTCACCGGTCACCGTCACCAGTCCGTTGCCCGCCGACCCCACCACCGACGTCGCGGAGATCTCCGCGTGCGCCGTCTCCATCTGGGTCTGCATCTGCTGAACCTGGGCCATCAGCCCGGCCATCGGGTTGTCGCCGCCGGCGCCGCCGAACAGCGCACTGGGGTCGAATGCGTCAGTCACGACTCCCAGGGTAGTCGCCGGGACCGGCCAGGAGACGCTCGACGTGTTCGGCGAGTTCGGCGACCGTGGTGCCCGAACCCGGTACCACGCGGAACGACAGCACCTCGTCGCCGAAGAGTCGAGCCGCTCGCGGTGCGAGCGCGAACTCGAAACGGTCGTCACCGACGCGGCGCCACTGCACGACGCCCCCGTACACCGGGGCGCTCGCGCCCGTGGTCACACAGTATTCACCGGCCCGGGGACCACCGGGGAGATCGCGCAGCAACTGGAAGCAGGCGTCCGAGTCCTCGTCGAGGAACACCACACCCTCGCAGCCGAGGTCCGGGTGCCGTTCGAAGGATCCGATGATCGCCACGACCGCGAGGATACGCGCCGGAGACCCCTGCGCTCGCCGCTCAGCGGGCGGTGCGGAACTCCCGGCGCTCACCGCTGAACGGATCGGTGAACTCCAGTGCCGCGGCGACGAGCCGGAGGGGCCGGGAGAAGTCACCACGATCCGGTGCGGCCGCCAGGTCGGCGTCGACCTCGGGGTACAGCGGATCGCCGACGATCGGGACGCCGAGCTGAGCCATGTGCATCCTGAGCTGGTGGGTGCGGCCGGTGTGCGGCGCCAGACGGTATTCGGCCAGCCCGTCGCCGAGCCGGGTCGACAGTTCGATGTCGCTGATCGCGTTCACCTCGCCCTCGACGACGCGGGCACGCAGGTCGCCCGCGGTCTTGACGATCCGGTTCTCGATCCGCACGCCGCCGGCCAGAGCGTCGTCCGCCGGCGCGATCGCCCGATACTCTTTGCGAACGCGCCGCTGCGCGAAGAGTTCCTGATAGGCGGCCCGCACCTCGCGGCGGCGCGTGAACAGCAGCACGCCCGCCGTCAACCGGTCGAGCCGGTGTGCCGGGGCCACGTCGTCGGAGCCGAGTTCGCGACGCAACCGCACCAGCGCCGTCTGCGCCACATGCGCTCCGCGCGGCATCGTGGCGAGGAAGTGCGGTTTGTCGACCACCACGAGATCGTCGTCCAGGTGCAGGATCGGCATGTCGAAGGGCACCGGCGGCTCCCGCGGCGGGTCGCGGTACAGGTACACCGGAACCGGTCGGAGCACCGGCGCATCGAGATCGACCGGACGGCCGTCGGCGTCGACCAGTTCACCGGTGCGCGACCGCAACTCCAGATCGGCCGCAGTGACGCCGGTCAGGACCGGAGCCGCGAGGAGCGCCTCACGCACCGACCACCCGCCGGGGCCGTCCGGCAGACGCAGAACCACCCGGGTGGCATCGATGCCGTCCCGGGCGGTCAGCGGTTTGACGCGGCGGCGTCCCCTGCGGCTCAGCTCAGCTCTCGAGACGCTGCTTGAGATTGGTGAGAAGGGCCGTCTGGATGCGGTTGAGTCCCTTCGGGGCGAAGGTCTTCTCGAAGAACCCGCCGATGCCGCCCGCGCCCTTCCAACTCGTCGTGGTCTCGACGCGCGAGCCGGTGCCCTCGGCAGTGACGCGGTAGGTGGTGACCATCGTCGAATTGCGATCGGTCTCGGTGATCGTGTCGCCCGCGACCGTCACGTCGGCCAGCACGTCGCGCTTGCGCTTCTCGGTGGCCTGCAGAATCCAGTGGACCACCGTTCCCGAACCGTTGCCGCCCTCGTCGACGCGATAGTCGCGGTAGTTCTCGGGAAGAATGCCCTCGCGCACGTTCGCGTAGTCGGCCAGGGCCGCACTGACGGCCTCGGGAGCGGCGTTGATCTGGATTGCTGCGCTGGCTGTTAGCTGTCCCACGTCGGAAGGCTCCTTCTGAACTCGTCTTGGGTCCGATTCACTTCGTTCACCGTACGGCGATCAGGCTACGGTAGGAATGTGGCTTTGAACGCATCCGAGTACGACGATGCCGCCTTCGCGCGCGGCAAGCAGAAACTTCTCGACAGCTACCGAGCTATCCCCGACGGCGCCACTGTGCGACTGGCGAAGAAGACGTCGAATCTGTTCCGCAAGAGGGCCGAGACGTCCGCTCCGGGTCTCGACGTCTCCGAACTGCATCGCGTGATCTCGGTCGATCCCGAGGAACAGACCGCGCAGGTCGCGGGGATGTGCACCTACGAGGACCTCGTGGATGCGACTCTGCCGTACGGACTCGTGCCCCTGGTGGTCCCGCAGCTCAAGACGATCACCCTCGGCGGCGCCGTCACCGGGCTCGGTATCGAGAGCACCTCGTTCCGCAACGGTCTCCCGCACGAGTCGGTGCTCGAGATGGAGATCCTGACCGGATCGGGCGAACTGATCGTCGCGACACCCGACAACGAGCACCGCGACCTGTTCTTCGGATTCCCCAATTCCTATGGGACGCTTGGGTATTCGGTCCGACTCAAGATCAGGCTCGAACCGGTTCCGCCCTTCGTCGAGTTGCGTCACGTTCGCGTGCACAGCACCCGCGAGCTCCAGGATCTGCTCGACCGGGTCGCGACCGACCGCGAATACCGCGGCGAGCGCGTCGACTATCTCGACGGGGTCGTCTTCACCTCCGACGAGGCGTACGCCGTGCTCGGACGGCAGACCGACGAGCCCGGCCCGGTGAGCGACTACACCGACGCGAACATCTTCTACCGATCCATCCAGCACGACGGCGCCGAACCCAAACGCGATCGGCTGACCATCCGTGACTATCTCTGGCGCTGGGACACCGACTGGTTCTGGTGCTCCCGCGCATTCGGTGCCCAGAATCCGCGCATCCGCCGGTTCTGGCCCGCCAAGTACCTGCGCAGCAGCTTCTACTGGAAGCTGATCGGACACGACCAGCGGTGGAACATCGGCGACAAGCTGAACGCCGTCAAAGGTCTGCCGCCCACCGAGCGGGTGGTTCAGGACATCGAGGTCCCGATCGAGCGAACGGCCGATTTCGTCGACTGGTTCCTGGACGAGATCCCGATCGAACCGATCTGGCTCTGTCCGCTCAAACTGGCCGAGCCGTCGCCGATCGCCGTCGCCGGCGACGACGAGACCGTCCAGCCGTGGACCCTGTATCCGTTGGAGCGCGGGAAGTTCTACGTCAACATCGGGTTCTGGTCCGGGGTGCCCGTCACCCCCGGCCGGCCCGGGCACACCAACCGGATCATCGAGCAGAAAGTCAGCGAGCTGGGCGGACACAAGTCCCTCTACTCCGAATCCTTCTACGGCTCGGAAGAATTCGACGACCTCTACGGCGGCGAGGCGTACGACGATCTCAAGCGTCGCTACGATCCCCGCGGCCGTCTGCTCGGCCTTTACGAGAAAGCGGTGAAACGCGCATGAAGCTGGCCCAGATCTTCGAAACCCTCGTCGGCGACGATCTCGCCGTACGGATCACGGCATACGACGGCAGCACCGCGGGACCCGAGGACGCCGAGTACGGGCTGAATCTCAAGACCTCGCGCGGCACCACGTACCTCGTGACGGCGCCCGGCGACCTCGGGCTCGCCCGGGCCTACGTCTCCGGCGACCTCGAGCTGATCGGTGCGCATCCCGGCGACCCGTACAGCGCACTGCAGGCACTGGCCGCCGATCTGAAGTTCTCCAAGCCGAGCCCGCTGGAGATGGCTCAGGTGGCGAGGGCCATCGGGCTCGAGCATTTCAAGCTGATCCCGCCGCCCCCGCAGGAGAGCCTGCCCCGTTGGCGCCGGTTCGCCGAGGGGCTGCGACACAGCCGCGAGCGTGACGCCGAGGCCATCCACTACCACTACGACGTCTCGAACCGCTTCTACGAGCTGGTGCTCGGTGAATCGATGACCTACACCTGCGCGGTGTACCCGAACGCCGACGCCACCCTCGAGGAGGCACAGGAGAACAAGTACCGGCTGATCTTCGACAAGCTGAACCTGCAGCCCGGCGACCGTCTCCTGGACATCGGCTGCGGCTGGGGCGGGATGGTCCGGTACGCCGCGCGCCAGGGCGTCCACGCACTGGGAGTGACCCTCTCCAGCGAGCAGGCCAAGTGGGCGCAGCAGGCGATCGAGGAGCAGGGGCTGTCGAAGTTCGCGGAGGTCCGCTTCAGCGACTACCGCGACGTCACCGAAACGGGTTTCGACGCCATCTCGTCGATCGGACTCACCGAGCACATCGGCGTCGCCAACTACCCGAAGTACTTCGGATTCATGCGCGACAAGGTCCGCACCGGCGGCCTCATCCTGAACCATTCGATCACCCGCCCCGACAACCGTTCGCGGAGCAAGGCCGGCCCGTTCATCGACCGCTACGTGTTCCCCGACGGCGAACTCACGGGATCGGGCACCATCATCTCGAAGATGCAGGACGTCTCGCGCCTCGAAGTGCTGCACGAGGAGAACTTCCGCCACCACTACGCGATGACGCTGCGCGACTGGAACGCCAACCTCGTCGCGAACTGGGACGAGGCGGTCGCCGAGGTCGGCGAAGGCACCGCCCGCCTGTGGGGGCTGTACATGGCGGGATGCCGCATCGGCTTCGAACGGGACATCGTGCAGCTGCACCACGTCCTGGCGACCAAGATGCAGCTCGACGGAACCACGAATCTACCGCTGCGTCCCTGGTGGCAGCCGTAGGTCCGAGTTCGTGAACGAATCCCCGATTCGCCGTCCGGCCTGCGCGGCCGAGTAGTCGGCGGGTCGGGGATTCGTCTACGCGCGGCTACTCGACCGGCCGAGCGCCGAGCTCCGACTTGAGCAGTTCCAGGGCCACCTGGTCGGGGTCGAGACGGTCGTCCGGGGTCCCCGACTGGGCCTGCGCCACCATCTCGTCACGTTCGGCGTCGGTCAGCTCCTCGTCGGGCACCGGCGGCTCCGGTTCGGGTTCCTCCGGCGCGGGCGGCGGGGCCGGTTGCTCACCGTGCGTCTGCTCCGACCGTGGCCGGCTCGGCCGGGTGTACGTCTGACGGCGGGGCTGTTCCCGTTCCGGGGTGCGCTGCGGGGTCGGCGCCGCCGCCGGTGCCGACCCGGGCTGGGCGTGCACGACGGCGACGCTGAAGCCCTCGCCGAAGACCTCGACCACCGCGGCGGTCAGGGCACGCAGTCCGCGATCGTCGGACAGGCGTCCCACCAGCGCGGGATGCGGATGTCCGAGCACCACCTGGGTGCCGTCGACCTGATGTACGAAAGCGGCCGAGAGCATCGCTTCGAGGACGGTGCTCTGCGTCCGCACAGCCGCACGGATGTCCGGCCACCGAGCCGAGACGGCGTCCACCGTGAGTCCTGTCGGGGCCTGCGGTTCCGGTTCGGGGGCCGGTTCGGACGCGGGATCGGGCTGGTGCGGCTCGTCCGCCGGCGGGAGCTGATCGGCGTCCATCGGCGGTTCGGGCGGTGGCGGGATCTCCTCGTGCGCGGCGGAGCGCTGCACCTGTTCGCGCTGCGTGTGCTCGCGTCCGACGGGCTCGCGCTGCTGCGGCGGCTCCGGAGCCCGTGGATCAGACACCTCCGGCGGATGGGGAGCCGAGACCGCGGGCTCCTCGGCGCGCGGCGCCTCAGCGGACTCGGGGGCGGGAGTGCTGGGTTCGGGTGCGCTGGGTTCGGGTGCGGGCGTGCTCGGCCGCGGAGCGGGAGGCTCAGGCGCGCGGGGCTCGGATGCCGGCGCAGGCGCATCGGCCGTGTCGACGGCCGCACGCGCTTCTTCGACGGCCTTGCGCTGCGAAGGCCGGACGAAGCGCGGTGCGGGCTCGTCCGCGGCGGGGGCGGCGGGAGCGTCCGTCACCGCGACGGGCACGGAGCCCGGGGCGGATGCTCCCGCGGGACGCCGTTCCAGCGTCTCGATTCGCTGCAGCAGCGCAGCGTCGTCGGCCGAGGCCGCAGGCAGAAGCAGACGGGCGCACATCACCTCCAGCAACAGGCGCGGCGACGTGGTGCCGCGCATCTCGCCGAGCGCGGTGTGCGCCACCTCGGCGTACCTCGTCAGAGTCGCGGGCCCCAGTTCGGCCGCGGCCTCGCGCATCGCGGCCAGTTGATCCTCGGGGGCCTCCACCAGCCCGCGCTCGGTGGCGTCCGGCACCGCCTGCACCAGGATGAGGTCGCGGAAACGGTCGAGCAGATCGATCGCGAAGCGTCGCGGATCGTGCCCGGCGTCGACCACCCGCTCGACGACGCCGAACAACGCTGCGCCGTCGCCCGCCGCGAGGGCCTCCACCGCGGCGTCGATCAGCGCCGAGTCGGTGACACCGAGCAGGGCGAGCGCGCGGTCGTAGGTGACGCCCTCGTCACCCGCACCGGCGAGGAGCTGATCGAGGATGCTGAGGCTGTCGCGCGGGGAGCCGCCGCCGGCGCGAATCACCAGCGGATACACCTCGGGCGCCACCACCACGCCCTCCTTGGCGCAGATGTTCTCCAACAGACCGCGCATCACCGGCGGCGCGAGCAGACGGAACGGATAGTGGTGCGTCCGCGACTTGATGGTCGTCAGCACCTTCTCCGGCTCGGTGGTCGCGAAGATGAAGATCAAGTGCTCCGGCGGCTCCTCGACGATCTTCAGGAGCGCGTTGAAGCCGGCCGACGACACCATGTGCGCCTCGTCGATGATGAAGACGCGATAGCGCGACTCGGCCGGCGCGTAGAACGCGCGGTCGCGGAGATCGCGGGTGTCGTCCACGCCGCCGTGGCTGGCCGCGTCGAGCTCCACCACGTCGAGATTGCCCGGTCCGCCGGGACCGAGCGAGACGCAGGACGAACATGTGCCGCACGGGGTCGACGTCGGGCCCTGCTCACAGTTGAGTGAGCGGGCCAGGATGCGGGCCGACGAGGTCTTGCCGCAGCCGCGCGGACCGGAGAAGAGATAGGCGTGATTGATGCGGCCGGTATCGAGGGCTCGGCTCAGAGGCGCGGTGACGTGCTCCTGGCCGACGACTTCGGCGAAGGTTGCCGGGCGATAGGTGCGATAGAGAGCCACGACGCAAGACTACCGGCGAGCCCCGACAGCCGTGCCGGCGCTCACGACCGGCCGGCCGCGGGCGCCGGTCGCCCGGGTCCGGGCCGTCGATACGCCACGATCGTCACCACCGAGGTGACGACGAGGATCAGTGTGAACGGCTGGGTGGTGAACCAGTCGAACGGCGGGGGGTGCTTGAAGAACAGGCCCGTCAGGTACGCCTCTTCCACGCTGCGGTTGGCGTACCACATCGGGAAGGCGAAGTGCGTCCGCCAGGCGATCGCGGATGCGAACCCGCCGAGGGTGAGCGCGGCCAGCGCGAAGGCGCCCGGGCCGGGGATCCGTTCGGCGATCTGGTGGATCGCGACCACAAGCAATGGGACCAGCCACACCCAGTGGTGCGACCACGCGACCGGGGAAACCGCGCACGAGGTCATTCCGACGATGGAGAGCGCCAGCAGTTCCTGACCGTGCCGATGCGCCAGGACGCAGGCACGGCCCGCCAGCAGCACCAGCGCGGCGGAGAGCACCAGCCACAGCAGGGTGCTCGGGTGGTCGGTGTGGGTGAAATTGGCGATCGCGCCGCGAATGGACTGGTTGCCATAGGTCTGCGGCGAGGAGACCCGGTCGGAGTCGAACATCGTGCCGAACCAGAAGTCCTTCGACGCCGACGGCATGAGGGCGAACCCGAGCACCACCGACGCCGCGAAGCCGGCGGCCATGCTCGCCGCGGTCCGCCATTGCCGGATCGCCAGGAGGTACGCACCGAACATCAGCGGTGTCAGCTTGATGCCCGCGGCGATACCGGCGCCGACGCCCCGAAGCCGGCTGCCCTCGGGCCGCGCCAGATCGGCGATCACCAGCAGCATCAGGAAGACGTTGATCTGTCCGAACCAGATGGTCGACCGTACCGGCTCGAGCAGCGCGCTCAGCAGCACGATCGACACCGCGATCGCACGCAGCCGCCAGGTGACCTCGTGTCCGAGACTCTTGAACCCGAGCACCACCACCAGATACAGCGCGACGAAGATCGCGATGGTCCAGACCAGGTGCGCCGGGCCCGCCGCCATCCACGCGAAGGGAGCGAAGAGAACCACCGACAGCGGCGCATAGGTGAAGTCCATCTGGCCGAGCAGCTTGGCCTGGTAGAGATCACCGCCGTCGAGCACCACCTGGGCGCCCGCCCGGTACACGTCGAGATCGAGGAAGTTCTGGAACAGCCCCCAGTACGGCTCGGTGAAGGGGATCAGGGAGTGCTGTGCCCAGACCGAGAGCAGCCCGGCGAGGAGGAATCCGACGACCGCCGGCGTCGACCGTTCGAGCTTCACCGGGAGTCGCTACTCGGAGCCCAGCAGCACCTCGGTCGCGGCGAGCAGCGCGCAGGTGGCGACGCCGTCCATTGCGGTGGCGAGCTCGTCGATCGACGGGAAGGTCGGGGCGAGACGGATGTTCTCGTCGCGCGGATCCTTCTTGTACGGGAAGGTGGATCCGGCGGCCGTCAGCGCGATGCCGGCATCCTTCGCCAGCTCGATGGTGCGTTTCGCGGTGCCGTCGATGACGTCCAGGCTGATGAAGTAGCCGCCCTCGGGGTGAGTCCATGAGGCGATCTTGCTGTCGGCGAGCCGGTCCTCGAGGATCTCCAGCACCTTCGCGAACTTGGGTGCGATGAGCTCGCGGTGCCGGGCCATCAGTTCACGCACGCCGTCGGCGTCGCGCAGGAACATCAGGTGCCGCAGCTGGTTGAGCTTGTCCGGACCGATGGTCGAGACGCTGACGTTCTTTGTGAACCAGTCGAGGTTGGTCTTCGACGACGCGAAGAACGCCACGCCGGCGCCGGCGAAGGTGATCTTGCTGGTGGACCCGAAGACGTAGACGCGGTTCGGGTTGCCGGCCTCGGCGGCCAGATCCAGGATCGGCAGCGGTTCGGGTGCGCGTTCGACCAGCGTGTGCACCGCGTATGCGTTGTCCCAGTAGATGCGGAAGTCGGCGGCGGCGGGCATCGCGACCAGCTTGCGCGCGACCTCCTCCGACACCGAGTACCCGGTGGGGTTCGAGTAGGTCGGGACCAGCCACATGCCCTTGATCGACGGATCGGCGGCGGTCAGCGCCGCGCAGGCATCGACGTCGGGGCCGTCGGGGTTCATCGGGACGGTGATCATCTCGATGCCGTACCGCTCGGTGATGCCGAAGTGGCGGTCGTAGCCGGGAGCCGGGCAGAGGAACTTGATCGGCTCGGCCGACCACGGCTTGTCGGAGTCGGGGTTTCCGCCGAGCAGTGAGTGCACCGTGATGTCGTGCATGATCTGCAGGCTGGCGTTGCCGAGGGCAAGGGTGCGGTCGGCGCCGGTGCCGAGCAGTTCGCCGAAGATCGCACGGAGTCCTGGCAGACCGGTGACGCCACCGTAGTTGCGGCAGTCGGTGCCGTCCGGGCTGGTGTACGTCTGCCCCGGCAGCGACAGCATCTCGTTGGAGAGGTCGAGCTGGTCGGGGGCCGGCTTGCCGCGTGTCAGATCGAGCTTGAGTCCGGCTGCCCGGAGGACCTCGTAGCGCTTTCGCAGATCGTCTTGGGTGGTGCGGAGTTGGTCGACACTCATCGAGTGAAAGTTCAACGTGAACCTCTCCCACAGACGCGGCCTCGCGGCGGCTGCAGATGTAACGCGCGAAAAAAGTTAAGCGGACCCCGCGCACCCGAGAGAGCCCGTTGACCCTTGCTGCCTTCCGGCCCTGGGGGAGTTCACAGGATGCACGCCGCGCGGGATCCGTAGAACAGTGTAGCGGGTCGTTTTGGGTTCCATGCACCCCACCCGCTACGATCGTTCTGCCTGGAGGATTCGCCTAGTGGCCTATGGCGCTCGCCTGGAACGCGGGTTGGGTTAACAGCCCTCAGGGGTTCGAATCCC